>JANMIM010000015.1:0-7467 GCA_031375795.1 Bacteroidota bacterium | reverse complement strand
AAGAGGGTCGGCCATTTGGGCGACTCGCGCAGGTTCAGGTTGGTGTCGGCATAGCGGCCCGTGAGGGCCACCGCGTGGGCCGAGTAATGGCCCGTCGGACCTTCGGAAAACCGGAATTCCTTGTACAGCGTCCCATATTTTTGCAGCGGCAGGGCCAATGGCGAGGCGGGCATCGGCGAGATCCCGCCGATGATGTCGGGCGAAATCGCGCCGCTGCCGGTGAGCATCCCCGGCATCAGGTTGCCGTCGATCATCTGCACCGATTCCAGGTTGCGCACGCCACCTGCAAATAGGCAGACCACGACATGGTTCACCGACCGCGAGGCGGTCGAGGCAAAGAGCCGCCCCGATGGCAAGATATACGGCGAGGCGATCGCGCCAGCGGTCGCGAGTCCTAGTGTCTTGAGAAATTCGCTTCTTTTCATGTTCCTTCCCGCTCAATAAAACCTGTATTCGGCACTCGTCATGAAGGCATAATAGACCAAGTCGGGTGTGAGGGTGGCGTCATTTCTGATGAGGTCGCCCACATACCATCGCTCAAAAGCCGAGGGCTCACGCACAAAAAACTTGCGGTAGCTGGCATTCACAAAGGCATCGATGTCGCTGCGCATGGTGGCATCGCTCGGGATGATCACCGCCGGATCGTTCAGGAAATTCAGGATCACCATGTCCATCACGAGTCGCTTGTCACCAAACGACTGATAGGACAAGGCCATGGCTTCCAATTTGTCGGCAGGGATGCTCCCGCCAAAGAGGTCGGCGTAGGCAATGCTCAGTACCTCCAAGTCAGACTTGACATTGGGTTTCACCGTGCCCGGCTGCTCCACGGTCACATCGTCTACATCATAGGTGTAGATGATTTCCTTTTTGCAGCCGTTGCCGAGCAGCAGCACTGTGCACAACAGCCCCGCCGATAGCAGTATATGGATGTTCTTTTTCACAATCCGATGTATTCGTCAGTGCTCATGACCGCCTTTTGCAGGGCTTTGTAGTCTTGATTGGCCTTGAAGGCAATCGTCAGGGTCGCCAGTTCCTCGGTCGTGGGTTCGCGGTACAAATAGCGCCTGAAAAGGTCGCGCACCTGCCCTTCATAATAATCGTTGGAGCCAAGGAAAATGGAGATGAAATTCGTCTTGGTCCGGCCGTTGACCAAGAATATCTGGGAAGGAAAGCCGTCCACCATCGTTTCCCCGGCGATGCGCTCGGCCTCGGTGGGATACCGAGCGAGGAAATTTTGAAACATGGAGATCACAAAGTTTTGGGTCCCCATGTTGATTTCGTCGTAGATCTTGTTGGTGACCAGTCGGCGGTGCATTTCTGCCACGTTGATGGTGCCCGATTGCAGCTCGGCTGGAATCGTCACCAAGGCCTGCAGTTCGCTTTGCTGGATTTGAGCTTCCTGCCAAAAGGCCATGTAGGCGGTGTCGGAGAGGATGAAAGCAAGGAAATCGAGGTCGTCACGAATGTCGGATGTATCGACTGCGTTCAGGACTGCTGCCCGGCCAAGGTCATAGGTGCGTTGGGAATATTCGGAGGCAGCCATCACCTGCCCTAGGAATGCCTCGCGGTCTGCCTGAGACACATTGTGCGTGCGCAAAGTGCCCAAGCTCGCAGCCATGGCGGCGCCGTCGGGCTGATGACCCACGAGGGTGATGTAGCTGCGGTTGACATAGCTCTCCAGCACGATGTCGGTGATCGTGCCATCTGGCGGAGCTTGGTTGCCGGGGATGACGACCTCGGGATCTCGCTTGCAAGCGGCAAGGAGCACCAGGAAGAGCAGCGGCCAAATTTTTCGCATCCGAATAGTTTTGGACTAAGATAAGGGAAACAGCGGAAGTTTTCAAGAGGGAGCAAAGGATTTGGTTGCCATAGGGGCGATGAGGGAATGGGATGATCAACCCTATGTCCATCCTGTGTGATCTTGATCTGCAAAGTAGTTTTCCGCGCATGGAAGGATCCCGTGCGTCATCCCTCCCCAAAACGGCTGGCGAGGGCCGACGAACGGATTCATCCCTCCCCAAAACGGTTGGCGAGGGCCGACGAACGGGTTCATCCCTCCCCAAAACGGCTGGCGAGGGCCGACGAACGGGTTCATCCCTCCCCAAAACGGCTGGCGCGGGCCGACGAACGGATTCATCCCTCCCCAAAACGGCTGGCGAGGGCCGACGAACGGATTCATCCCTCCCCAAAACGGCCGGCGAGGGCCGACGAACAACCGCTTTCCCAGACGCCACGCCCACACCGTCCCCGATGGCAGGGCAAGAAAACAAAGATATTTATCAGTTATCCGCAAGCTTATTTAGAATAGTTCTAAATTGGCACCCGCTTTGAAGGGCGCCTTGCGAGGATGCGAGGCGACGCTAGAATAGAGATGGAAGGGCCAGAAACGATAGATGGAGTGCAATTGGCATCGCTGAGAAGCGGGGACGAGGGCCTCGTGCTGCGCATCGTCGATGCGCAACTCAAGCTGGCGCTCCTCAGGATCGGGCTTCTGGAAGGCGACAAGTTTTGTGTGACCGAGTGCGCGCCATGGGGCGGCCCGATCGCCCTGCGGGTGCGAGGGGGCAAGGTCGCCATGCGCAAGGCCGATGCCCAAATGGTGCAGGTGAGGCGAATCTGATGGAGAAAGGGCCCAAAATAGCGCTCGTCGGCAATCCCAATTGTGGGAAAACTTCCCTGTTCAATGCCCTCACCGGCCTGCGCCAAAAGGTCGGCAACTTCCCTGGCGTGACCGTGGACCGCAAAGCGGGCACGATCGTGCTGCAAGATGGCCGCATCTCCACGGTCATCGACTTGCCAGGCACCTACAGCCTCTACCCCAATGCCGACGACGAGCGCGTCGCCACATCCGTCCTCGCCAACCACCAAGACGAGGACCATCCCGACCTAGTCGTGCTCGTCGCCGATGCCACCAACCTGCGCCGCAGCCTGCTCCTCTGCACCCAAGTCATGGACTTGGGCCTGCCCCTGGTCCTGGCCCTCAACATGGCCGACCTCTTGGAAAAAGAAGGCCGCAGTCTCAACGTCAAGCTGCTTTCCAAGCTCCTCGGCGTGCCCGTCGTCGTGATCTCAGCCCTCAAGGACGTCGGCATTCCCCAGCTCATCGCCGAACTCTCCAAGCCACATAGCCCCTGCACCGAGCCATTTTTCAAGGTGCCGGTCGCGTTTGACTCCATGCTGGTGCCCGTCATCAAAAAGATCGGCACCGCCTCCCGCTACCTCGGGTGGCTGCTGCTCATGCGGCCCGAGAATTTCAGTTGGCTGGACTCCGACCCCATCCTCAGCGCCGACAAGGCCCATATCCTCGACGATCCCGACGGCCTGATCAACAGTGAGATGGCGGTGCGCTACGACCGCATCAACGAGATCGTGGAGGCCGTGGAAAAGGAGCCGGTGCATTTGCTGGGCCGCTACAGCGACCGCTTGGACCGCATTCTGCTGCATCCTGTGGGCGGCTACCTGATCTTTGTGGCCTTGCTGGGCATCATCTTCCAATCGATTTTTGCCTGGGCCAAGTATCCCATGGATGCGATCGACTGGTTTTTCTCTGCGGCGGGCCAGGGAATGAAGGCGCTGCTGCCCGGTGGCTGGCTCACCGAGCTGCTCGTCGACGGTGCCTGGGCGGGGCTAGGTGGCATCGTGATCTTCGTGCCGCAAATCGCATTGCTGTTTTTCTTCATTTCCCTCTTGGAAGACTCGGGCTACATGTCGCGTGTGGTGTTTCTCATGGACCGCCTCGTGCGGCCCTTTGGGTTCAGCGGCAAGTCGGTGATCCCGCTCATCGGTGGCATGGCCTGTGCCGTGCCCAGCGTGATGATGGCCCGCACGATCCCCAACCGCACCGAGCGGCTCATCACGATCATGGTCACGCCCCTCATGAGCTGCTCGGCACGCATCCCGGTTTACATCCTGCTCATCAGCATGTTTGTGCCAGAGGATTATTTCCTGGGCTTCATCAGCCTCCAAGGGTTGGTGATGACGGCGATGTATTTCCTGGGGTTTTTCATGGCCCTGGCCGTGGCTTGGGTGATCAAGACCGTGAGCCGCTACAAATCTGGGGGCATATTCGTGACCGAATTGCCGATCTACCGCGTGCCGCGCTGGCGCAACACGCTGCTCACGATGTTTCACAAGAGCCGCACGTTTGTGTTGGAGGCCGGCAAGATCATCATCGTGATCTCGATGGTGCTGTGGGTGCTCAAGACTTATGGCCCTGCATCGCAGATGGCGGCGATCGATGCTGAGCTGTCACCGGCGATCGCCGCCGCACAAGACGGCACGGTGCAGCAGGAACTCAAAAACCAATTGGCCTCCGAGAAGCTCAGGGCATCGTTTGCGGGCAAGATCGGGCAGGCCATGGAGCCTGCGATACGTCCGCTGGGTTTTGACTGGAAGATCGGCATCTCCTTGCTGAGCTCATTTGCAGCCCGTGAGGTGTTTGTGGGCACCATGGCGACCCTGTATGGGGCAGGTGAGGACGCGGCAGCCGATGAGGCCGGTAGGTTTGGCGGGTTGCGGGCGCGGATGAAGGCGGAGATGAACCCTGAAACGGGGCTGCCGGTGTACACGGCGCCGGTGGCATTTTCACTGCTCATCTTCTATGCCTTTGCGATGCAGTGCATGAGCACGCTCGCGGTTGTGAAGCGGGAGACGGGTTCCTGGAAAATGACCTTGGCGATGCTCGCTTACATGACCGCGCTTGCCTATGGCGGCTCGCTGCTCGTGTATCAACTTTTCTCCTAACCGATTTCCTTGTATTTTGGGCGCTTGCTTTTGGAGTCCGAGTCGATGCACAAGAACAATTTTGATTTTTTGCGGCTGGTTTTTGCCCTTCTTGTGATGGTCACGCATTCTTATGTGCTCTCGGGGAAATCAGATGTGGACTTCCTGGGAGCCCTGACCCACGACCAAGTCGTCTTGTCCTACATCGGCGTGCGGGGCTTTTTTGTGATCAGCGGCTACTTGATTTTCCAGAGTCTACAGCGCAGCCGTGACCTGGTCGACTATTTTTGGAAGCGAATGTTGCGGCTGTTTCCGGCCTTGCTGGTGATGCTGGCGCTCACGGTCGTGCTGGGGCCGCTGGTCTACGACGCAACGGTGGGCAGTTATTGGAGCAATCCCGAGGTGCGTTCCTATTTTCCCAAAAACGCCTCGCTTTTCCTCTTTCAGCCCAATATCAAAGGCATTTTCGAATCGAATCCATTTCCCAAGGCCATCAACGGTTCGCTCTGGACGATTTGCTATGAATTCACCTGCTACATGGCATTGGCGGCATTCATCGTCGTGCGGCAGTGGAAGGGATTCACCAAATTCCTTTTGTTGGCGACTTGGACTGCCTTGTTTGTGGGGAATCTGTGGTATTACGAGCAGGTCAAGCAGCACGATTTTTTCCTCAATTATGGAAAGCTGATCGAGTTGGCGGTGTATTTTGTCGGCGGCTCGTTGCTGGCCGCAATCCGATTTGAGAAGTTTCTCTACAAGGGTGCGACCTCCTTCTTGGCGGCGCTGATCATGGCCATTTCGCTGTACACCGGCGACTTTTTGAGCGGTTTTCACTTTGTTTTCCTGCCGTTTTTTGTCATCGGATTTGGGATCCTGTCCACGCCTTACCTGAACAACATCGGCAAGAAATTGGGGGACATCAGCTACGGGATTTACATCTATGGATTTCCCGTGCAGCAAGCCTTGGTGTATTTCTTTGGGATGAACTACATCACGCTGCTGGTTACCTCCGTGCCGATCACGATGGTGCTGTCCTACGGGTCCTGGCACCTGATCGAGAAACGGGCTTTGCAATTGAAGAAATTCAGTCCCACCGCCATGCTTGCGCGGCGGGCAGCTGACAAAAATGGATCGCAATAGACCCGATTCCGCCAACGAAAGTCTGTAATCCTCCGCAAAAATTGTGACTTGCCCTGAATGCAAAATCTAGCATCTTGCTTCCCAATGGCAGCGAGTCCCAACACCCCCTTGCCCCGAAGCACATGAAAACCAGTTGTACCACTTTGATTGCGCTTTTGTTTTGCCTCCTGTTTCAGACGGCCGCGGCCCAGACTTGGCATAGCCTCATCAACTCGCCGCTGGCCTCGTGGCGGCACGACGACATGTGCTTCATCAATGCCGACACCGGCTGGGTCGTCAATGTGGACGGCTACATCTACAAGACCACCGACGGCGGTCTCAGTTGGAACACCCTCTTGTTCCAGCCCGCCACCTCCTTCAGGTGCGTCGGCTTTGCAGACGCAACCCACGGCTGGGCGGGCAACCTCGGCATCGGCAACTGGTCGCCGACCACCGACACGATTCCCTTGTATGAAACGACCGACGGCGGCACGACGTGGAGCCCCGTCACCACGATTTCTGGCCCGATGCCCGAGGGCATCTGCGGCATGAGTGTCGTGAATGACTCCGTCGTCTATGCAGTCGGCCGCGTCGGCGGGCCGGGCCATATCCTCAAGACCACCGATGCCGGGCAATCCTGGACCTCGGTAGCGGTGCCTTCCCCGATGTTTTTCCTCATCGACACCAAATTCTTTTCGCCCGACACAGGCATCGTCGTCGGCTGCATGGGCACCACCAATGCCGAGCGCTACGCGATTTTCCATACCACCGACGGCGGCCAAAACTGGACGACGGTACACAGCACCGCCAACTTTCAGGGCATCTGCTGGAAGGCGTCGTTCCCGTCGCGCATGGTGGGCTATGTATCGGTCGAGGCCTGGCAAGGCATGGATAGCATTCCCGTGCTCAAGACCACCGACGGCGGACTCAGCTGGACCGAGAAGCTATTCAGCGCAGCCTATCAATGGAACCAAGGCATCGGTTTCTTGGATGAGAGTCGCGGATATTGCGGTGCCACCGGCGGCGAGATCAAGCGCACCACCGATGGCGGCGACACATGGACGGCTTGGAACCTCTTCCCATCCAACTTCAACCGCTTTCGCAAGGTCAATGATTCGGTGGCCTATGCCTTGGGACACAGGGTCTACAAGTATTCCTCGATCCCGGTGGCGGTGGAGCCCGAAACCGCCATCTCAGGCCTGACTTTGGAGCAAAATTACCCCAATCCATTTTCCAGCACCACCACGATTGCCTACCAATTGCCCTACGATGGCGAGGTCTCCTTGCGGGTCTATGACTGGGCGGGGCGCCCGGTGCAGGTGCTTGTGAATGAGTGGCAAAAGGCTGGGCGCCACACCACCGACCTCCAACTCGACTATTTCCGCGACGTGCATTTCTATTATTCCTTGCAATTTGGCGGGGCTTTTTTGACAGGCAAGGCAATGATGGTGGGCGGTGAATGAGGAATCGATTCAAAGAGGGGACAGTGGCGAACCCTGGGACTGAATTTGCGAAGCTAGGTGCTCAATGCAACATCTGCCCCTCATGAAAGGATGTACGGCAAAATGGGCAGCTGTTCGTCGGCTCGCCCCCGGATCCCGATGCATCGTTAGGGGCCGACGAACA
>JANMIM010000010.1:0-1275 GCA_031375795.1 Bacteroidota bacterium | reverse complement strand
CAAATTGCGCAAGCTGAGGTCCAGATCCTCGTCTTGCCACAGCACGAGCATTTTGAGCTTGC
Source organism: Bacteroidota bacterium (assembly GCA_031375795.1). Lineage (GTDB taxonomy): Bacteria > Bacteroidota > Bacteroidia > J057 > JADKCL01 > JADKCL01. The sequence goes on along the minus strand of JANMIM010000010.1, from coordinate 1,213 downwards.
TGCCTCGACCCATCACTTCGATCTCGCCGCGCTCGAAGGGCGTGCCACAAAAGGGGCAGCCGTTGTAGCGGCCGAGCGGAAACGTGTTTGGCGGGATGATGTGGCCGCAAGGCAATTTCTGGCCTGGCAAGTCAAAGAGGTTGGCGAGCAGGGTGATGACGTGGTCGAGGTAGGTTTCACCTGTGGGATTGAGCCAATCCTTGACCAAGGGCGTCCAGTTGTAATCGACCCGCATGACGCTGCGCAGCCAGATCAGCACGCGTGCCTGGTAGGAGTCGCCCGCTTTGTTCAGGGCCTGCAGAAGACGCTCGTCGAGTCCGAAGCCCAGCGTGGCGAGGTTGGCGGCAAACAGCACGGTGCTTTCGCGCATCGGGGCTGCGGGACCAGTTGTCAGGGCATCGGGTACATAGACGGCCTTGGACCGCAAGCTCACCCCTAGGATTCTCGTTTCGTTTTCCATGGATTCCTCGCTCAATCACCGAGAACGCTGCCACACCGCCGCCGACAAAATGACGTGCAACGCGCTCCTCGGTGTTTTGTGAAGCAGGTTGGATTCGAACCAACGCCTCCAGATTGGAAATTTGGAGTAAGCCTAGCTTGACCCTTGCGGGTAATCGATAGACTTTTAAGTCTGGCGCTCTACCGCTGAGCTACTGCTTCAAAGTAAGTACACTCAAATATAGTGGATCGTCTTGGAATGTTGGAGGTGGTTGAAAAGGCAAAGGTATCTTTTGCGAACATCGGTAAGCTCAGGACCGAACCTTTCCGTCTTCCAATTCCCCAAATTTCCCCATCTTTACCCAAAGAAGAAGCGCACAGTGGCAATACACGAAATCAAATACCTGGACCCGGTCGTCGTGTCCAAGCTCAAAAACATCGAGGTCAAGGCCCGATTGATCGTCGAGGGCTTCATCACCGGCTTTCACAAGAGCCCGTTTCATGGTTTCTCGGTCGAATTTGCCGAGCACAGGCCCTACAACCAAGGCGAATCGCTCAAAAACGTGGATTGGAAGGTCTACGGCAAGACCGACAAGCTCTACACCAAGCGCTACGACGAGGAGACCAACCTGCGCTGCCAGGTCGTGCTCGACATCAGCGACTCGATGCGCTACCCGCAGACGGGCATCTCCAAGCTGGAATACGGCGCCTACCTCGCGGCCTCGCTGCAGTACCTCATGGTGCAGCAGCGCGACGCCACCGGCCTCACCCTCTT
>JANMIM010000006.1:0-5491 GCA_031375795.1 Bacteroidota bacterium | reverse complement strand
CCCGTCGCACCGGCGATGAGGCCGTGGCGGTTGAGCGTCTTGAGCGGGACGCTCACCATCCCTTCGGTAAGGACATCATTGCCGAGCATGGCGGCGCCGAGTTGGATGTGTTCGCCCTTGAAAGCGTAGCCCTCTTGTATTTTTTGGATGAATTCTTCTTTGGAAGCCATAGGGAAAAGCGATTTCTTTTGCCGTAAAAGTAGGCAATTTGGAAATGCGTTTTCATGATTTTTGACGAATCGCCTCGGTGCGAGGAGGAGCCGCTGTCCCTAGAATTGCCGATCCATCATTTCACGCATCCATCCGACAAAATCCGTCCCTCAATGGTTCATCCCCTCCCAATCCCAAAATCTGATCGAGCCGCAGGATGCGACCGTCGGCAAGGCGCGCAAACTCAGCGCCTGACTGCGTGTAGACGTCCTCGATCACTGTGCTGATCTTTGTTTGGATGCCGCCTTCGTCGATCACCAATTCCAAGGTGTCACGTCTCGTCGCATGGTGCAACAATCGGTCATGGAAGCCGCAGTCGATGGGGCGATAGGGTGTGGAGGAATCGATCATGCTTGCGGCAATTTTGCGAGGTCCTCTGGGACGTCGACACTTTGGGTCTCCAATTCGGTTTCGGCGACGTAGATGGGCATGCCGTGCTCCATCCAGCGCAGCTGCTCGAGCGACTCGGCCTTTTCCAAACTGCCGCGCTCCATCTCACGGATCGCCGCAAGTCCTGCCTTGGAGTATCCATAGATGCCGATATGCTTGAAATAGCCGCGCTCCTGCATCCAAGCGTCGCGCTGCTGTGGGTCGCGCATGTAGGGGATCGGGCTGCGGCTGAAATAAATCGCCTGCCCGTCGCGTGCAAAGACCGCCTTGATGGTGTTGGGATTGTCCAATTCCGACAGGTCGTGCAGCCGTTTTACAAGTGTGCCCACAAATGCCCCTGTGCGCCATCGCAAGATTTCGCAGACTTGGTCGATCTGGGAGGGATCGATGTAGGGTTCGTCGCCTTGAATGTTGATGTAGGCATCGTAGCTCGGCATTTGATTGGCGACTTCGAGGATGCGGTCTGTGCCCGAGGGATGCTCGGAACCCGTCATCACTACCTGCCCGCCAAAGGCGATCACGTGGTCATAGATGCGCTGATCGTCCGTGGCAACCAAAACGCCCGCCAAGCCCGAAGCCTTGGAAGCCTGCTCATAGACCCGTTGGATCATCGATTTGCCAGCAATGTCCACCAGTGGCTTGCCTGGAAATCGGGTGGATGCATAGCGGGCGGGAATTACACCCAAGATTTTCATAAAGAAGCTAATTTCTTGACCACCAGATGAATACTGCTCAGTTTCTCCACGATTACTTTATCCCCTCTCGAGATGAAGCCTTCGTTGGCTTGGGCATCGTATTGCTTGCCGTTGATGTGGATGTGCCCCACGGGACGCAGGTCGGTCATCGCCTCGCCCTCCAAGCCCACCAACTCAAGGAATTCGGCGCGCAGGGCGGTGTAGCCCTGTGCCTTGTCTTGGGTGGTCTGGTCCACAAAAGGGTGGGCGGCCTTGGAAGTCACGAGCACCTTGGCAGCCCAAATCACCAAGATGATCGAGGTACACATCAAGCCCAGCACCATCGCGATCGCCTTGAGCAATTGATTGGTCGTCACGTGCTCAAAGTCGGTGCCATTGTTTTCCAAGAGCGCCGCCGTAACGCCCACGACGGTGAACAGGATGCCCGAGATCCCCGCAATCCCAAAGCCCGGGATCACAAAAAGTTCCAATGCGAGCAAAACGACGCCGAGCAGGAAGATGGCCACTTCCCAGGTCTCGGCCAAGCCGTGGACATAATGGGGTACGAAGAAAAGGAATGCGGCTATGAGTGCCACGACGGCCCCCTTGCCCATGCCGGCGGTCTTCAGCTCAAAGAAAATGCCTGCAAACATCACGACCAGCAAGATGCCGCTCATAAGAGGCATGTTCAGGAGGTCGATGACCTTCTCGGGGGCCGAACCGTCGTAGTAGACGATTTGGGCATCCATCATTCCACAGGCCTTGGCGACGTCTGCAATGCTGCTTTGGGTGCCCTCGCAATAGCCGTTGGCGATGGCGTCGGCGTTGCTGAATGTGATCACTTGCCCGACGGGGCTCAGGCCCTCGATCAGCAGGTCTTGATCGACCATTTTCTCGGCGATCAGGGGATTGCGGCCATTGACCTCGGCGGTGGCGCGCATCACGCCGCGCCAGTAACTCTGGTACTTGTCGATGGCTGCCTCGCCATATTCGTCGACGACGGTCGCCGCGCCGATGCTTGCACCCGGCGCCATGTAGATCGAGTCGCAGGCGATGGACAGCAAGGCGCCTGCCGAGCCGGCGTTGCGGTCGATGAAGACGGCGGTCGGGATGCTGCAATTGAGGATCTGAGCGCGAATGGAGTCGGCGTAGTCGACGCGGCCGCCATAGGTATCGAGGTGAATGATTACGAGGTCGGCATCGGCAGCCTTGGCGGCGGCGAAGCCACGGGTGAAGTACCGGGCGGCTGCAAAGTTGACCTCGTCACGCAGTTCCAGCACAAAGGCTTTTTGCTGCGCCAAGGCAAGCTGGCAGGATGCAAAAAGTACGAGTAAGACCAAATAGACACGCCGTGTAGAGGGGTTCATTTCCAATCGAAATCAGTGAATCATTCTTGTATCATACTCGAAATATAGTGATTTTGTTTCGGGAAGGCTAATCTTTGGTCGCCATGGTTTTGTGCGTGATGGCCCGGCTCAGGTACCGGGACAGTGCCTGCAATGATGGCGAAAATGGCTTGGATCTCGATTCGTTGGCAAGCGGAAATTTGGGAAAAGGGGCCGGGTTCAGGATATCGGGCAAGGAATAAAGGCGAGCAGATGGAATGTTGAAACATTTCAATTTTTAAATATTATAATTTTCATTCCAAATTATTAATTATCAATACATTAATGTTTCCAATTTTCATATTCTAAAATCCAAAAATACTGAGTGTTAGCGATCATTTTGGCGAGCGCAATATCAAGATCTCCCTAAATTATTTCAATCACATGGGCCAAAGATTGGGAACGGGAACGCTGCCTGTGACGTTGCCCCCCCGAGTTCCGAATCATAATGAAGCGCGATGATCCGAGTAGATTGGCCACCAAATGATCAAGGATCGGAGGCCAACGGAGAGCGACCATTCATCGCCCCGAGGGACCTCTACGCGCGCTTGGCAATTCACAGAGATCCCGCGGGGAACTCCCGCACATTGCCCTCCAAATTCAAGGCCGGACCTGCCACAAATTGTCGACAATTTGCGCCAAATCCGGCCTCGGACTGCTCAAAAACCACCCTACCTCAAGTATTGCTTGAAGAAGGACTAGCTTTTCATCAAGTAATCACGTACTTCATTCAGTTTTAGCTTGAATTCCTTGGTCACCTCGGGGAAACTCATGTCCAGTTTCTTCAATTCCTCCAAGATGATCTCGGAGATGATGAGCCTTGCGTTTTTCTTGTCGTTGCCGGGCACCACGTACCATGGCGCAGCGGGGATGCTGGTCTTGTCGAGCACGTCTTGATAGGCCGCCATGTAGTGGTCCCAACTGTCGCGCTCCACGACATCTTGCAGGCTCATTTTCCAATTCTTGTCGGGTTCCTCGATGCGTGCCAGCAGGCGCTCTTTTTGTTCCTCGCGCGAGATGTTGAGGAAAATCTTGACGACACGGGTGCCGTTGCGGGTCAGGTAATCCTCAAAGTTGACGATGTCGCGGTAGCGGTCCTCAAAGACCTTGGCTTCGTCCTTGATCAGTGAACTCGGTATTTTCTGGTACTCGCGCATGATCTTGGGGTGCACCTTCACGACGAGCACCTCCTCGTAGTAGGAGCGATTGAAGATGCCGATGCGTCCACGTTCGGGCAGGCAGACCGTGGTGCGCCACATCCAGTCGTGGTCCAGTTCGGTTTCGTTGGGCTTTTTGAAGGTGAAGGCCTGCATTCCCGCCGGGCTGATGCCAGACATGACGTGCTTGATGGCACCGTCCTTGCCGGATGTGTCCATGCCTTGGAAGATGACCAGCATGGCGTAGCGATTTTCGGCATACATCATGGCCTGCAACTCCTCGATCTTCTCCCGCATCTTTTGCATGTCTTCCTCATAGTCCTTTTTGTCGTCGTAGACATCAGGGATCTCAAAGGGCCTCGCGCTCAATTTGGCGGAGCTGCCTGGCGTATAGCGAAAATCGTCGATTTTGATCTTGTTTTCCATCGTGAATTGCAAAAAAGTGAACGGCAGCCATTGCGGCAATTTGCCTCGGTGAATTTACGGGGGATTTGGTGGGATCAAAAACCTTCTTGCTCAAAATGGTATTGCTTTTCCCGATATGGAACGATTGGAAAGTTGGCGAGAAGCAGAGAATTTTCGTAATTTTGATTCAATCGAGCATCCAAGCCTCGTCGTTTTCGATATGAGCTATGCCCTTAGTATCCATCCAGTCCCTCCCAGTGCACCGAATGCACTGTTTTCGATGATTGGGCAATACTTGCGCGTTCCGAGTGTTTGGCGAATGCTCTCACGGCAATGGGAACGCAATCTGCTCATGCTCAAAGGTTTTGACCAAATGATCCCATCGATGTCGGAAGCGGAAGCAAAAAAGGAGATTTCAAACTGGGAAAAGTCCTACTTGGTCCTCGAGGCCTATCATGTTCATCTCCAATCGCAGGTCGAAAAGGGAACATTGAAGGGCCAGAATTTTACTGAGTTCTTCAGGATCGTCGAGATGACCAAGGCCGAAGTTGCTTCCATCATCACCAGTTTGATCATGACGGGACGTCCAAAAGCTCATCATTCCAAGGAAACGAAGATGACCGAAATCTTGGCAGAAATGGGCAATCAGAACCTATTGCAGCTGGTTCTGAAATGAAAGTGGAGCAAAGAGATATCGTGGAGGTCAATTTCCGACTTCCTGATGGAATTTTCAAGCCTCATCCCGTAATCGTGATTTCCAGCCAAGCGATGCATGACATTGAGCCAGCCTTTATCGGCGTGATGGCTTCCTCCAAAGACTATGGCGACGAGTTTTGTTTTGAGCTCAAGGACTACATGGTGACGCTGCCTCCCAAGGACAAGTGCATCGTCAAATGCCACCTCATCTCGATGTTTTCAGAAAAAGACGTTCTGGGTCGCTATGGCAAAGTAAAAAAGGATTTCTTCCTTCCATTGATGCGCCATATTCTTCAAACGACGTTCGCAATTGATTGAACTTCTTCCAAGCACATGAGAGACCAGATTCATTTTGCAATTCAAAGATTCCTCCTCATTGTGGCAACCTTGGGCCTGTGTTATGGATCATTGCGATCCCAAGGCCACGCAAAATTTGAAAAAACGCGTCATGACTTTGGAGAGATCAAGGAGGAAAATGGCCTCGCGAGCACGATCTTTTCCTTTGAAAACAGCGGCTCTAAACCACTCAAGCTGGTTTCGGTCAAGGCCACCTGTGGCTGCACGACCCCGATTT
>JANMIM010000005.1:0-2580 GCA_031375795.1 Bacteroidota bacterium | reverse complement strand
ATTTCCCCCTCCCAGCCCATTCCAGTCATCTCCCAGGTGGTTGTTTTGGGTGAATGGCTGGGCGTTGTAGTATTTCTTGGCGTCTGGCGGACCGACGGGGAAGTCAAACCCGTCGGCAACGGGTGGATCGCCGGGGTATTTGTAATTGCCAAAGTCTGTATCGAAACCATCTTGGAAGATGTCAATGGGCGGGAGCGTGAGCACAAACCAAGTTGCGAGGCCCGTGAGGACAAAAACGAGGACATAGGATCCAACAAAGACCCATCCTAGCGCCTTAGTTGCCGCTTTTCCCATTGGGCCGGTTTTGTTCGATGAATTTGGTCGGATCCACAAAGCCAAGGGTATCGCCGTCGTAGCCACAGCGAATGTCCTTGCCGGGCTTTTTGCGCATCTCAAAGTGAAGGTGCGCATGGTATTTGCCTGCCGCATTGCCGATGGTACCGATGACTTCGCCACGGTGCATGCGACGGCCGGGGCGCACCCAGCTGCTGGAAACGTGGGCATACAGCGACTCGATGTAGCGTGGCGCCTCGGCTGTGCCATAGTTGTGGAGGATGCGTATGACATTGCCCCAGCCGGGATTCACATATTTGGAGTAGAAAACCACTCCGTCGCCGGCGGCATAGACGTAGTCGCCAAAGTCCGAGTTTCCGCCACCTTGGCCATTCCAGTCCTCTCCCAGGTGCTCCAAGCCTACAGGGAGCAAGCCACGTGCCTTGAAATAGCGCTCGGCGTCGGGCGGACCGACAGGGAAATCGAAGCCGTCGCAGGGCTTCAGGCGAGCAATGATGGCAGCCTCGATGGTCGGTGGAGCATCCTCGGCGACCCAGTCGACCAACGCTGTGGGCGCTGGAACCGCCACTGAATCGGCTTTGGCAGGTCCGAGATCATTTTCAGATTGGAGGGAGCATCCCCAAAAACCGAGCAGGAGCAGGCAGGCCGCACCCGACCGCAGCTTCTGGGCGCAATGCCATCGTGAATGTTTTTGAAATCCCGGCATGTGAGATTCAAAAATAAGGAATAGTTTCTCCATGCCTCCCAAATTTATGCGCAGGTCCAGAGGCCTCCTCGGCGTCCCGCAGGGGAACGCGGCGCAAGGTTGATTTCGCGAGATTCGAAAATCGCCGGGACTTAGGAGGCCAAACGCTGGAATTTCATCGAAGGAAACACACGACTGGCCGGAGGTTCTAGATAGGTTCATCGAAGGATTGCCTTACTTTAACGGTTTAGATCGCCAATTCTTCGAAAGTTTTCTTGACAATGTGAAATCCTCTTGTATATTTGTATTGTCAATTTAACACTGAGATCGTTCGCAGGTGAAGATTTGGATTAGTGAGACAATTTGGGCTGCGTAGATATAAATTAGAGGGTGATTTTTGATTCTTTTCATGAAGCCCCGGGTCCCAAACCCGGGGCGACTTTTTTATATACCCCTATCTTTGGCCTTTTCAACTTTGAATGACCTCCTGCCCGTGCCTTGATCGATGGACATCCATCAGGCTACCGGAGGACTCAAGACAATCAATGTGCGAGGCTGAAATCCTACTCAATAAGGCACCAACTTGGATCTCAGGTGCTTGCCGAGGTATTGCAAGAGAAGTTGCTTGGCGGATTCTGTTTGCGGCAGGGGCTTGAGGAGGCTTTTGACCCATTGTGGATCGTCCCAGCCTTCAGCTTCATCGAGGTAGGCGAATCCCAACAACTGTCCATGCTCGATGCCGATCACGGCCATCTCGCCATGTTGCCGACCGTCGCCCAATAGGAAAAATGAGGGATGCGGAAACCCAAGCCCTTGGATCGCCACCATCAAGCGCTCGTTGTAGGCAGCTGCCGATTCCTCTTCGATGCAGGCGCCGCTGCAAATGCCGGTCTCCCCACGATGCCAGCTACATGCCCCAGAACCCGATTCCAATCCGCCGAGTTGTGCACAGAGCCCATACTTGCGCAGACGCGCCTCCAAGGCAGCACGCGCATCGGCGTCTGTGGCAAATGTGCCCTTGCCCTGCTTGCCTTTTTGCACCTTGTCGACATACAACCGCAGGTAGGCCCGCTGGTCCTGGTAAGTGAATACCGCAAATTTGCCGGCGACCTTGTCTTTTTGGAGGGCGGCGAACCGCGCAAGCTTCGCACGTTCGATCTCCAAGCGTAGTTGCGCAAGCAGCTCATTTCCTGTGAGTTCCCAAGTGACCTCACAAATCGACCCTGGATCCACGGTCGGTTTGCCTTTGCCGCCGACGAGCAACTGCAACTCCTTGAGCGCCGACAAGCGGATGTTGCGGCTGGCATTGACATGCAAGACGTCGCCGCCTGCATCGTGAAAAAAGTACAAGCCTGGGTTTTCGGGTAACAGTGTAAGCGACTTGCGGTCGATGCCGGCGGGCAATCCAGCAAAAGGGTCGCGGGCAGGCCTGCGTGGATGCCCTGCAAGGCTGGGCTGCAGGCACATGAGGTGCTCGAGCAGGAGCACGGTGGCGTCGACGTCGCCCTTGGCGCGGTGGCGGGCGTGGATCGCGATGCCGAGCCCCTGGCAGAGGCGACCCAAGCTGTAAGAAGGCAGGCCGGGAATCAAGCTGCGGCTCA
>JANMIM010001480.1:0-1396 GCA_031375795.1 Bacteroidota bacterium | reverse complement strand
GGCCAGCACCAGGAAGCTGGAGAAGACAAACGTGGCCAGCACCGCCAAGATCACCAAGATGCTGCGCTTGGGACGGTCCTTGTAGCCACACACGACAGGCTCCTCGGTCACCCAGAGCAAGCTCGGGTATTGCTTCAAGTTCAGCTCGCGGGCCATCTGCTCTCGGCGCAAGTCCTGGTAGCGCAACTCCAGGGAGTTGATGTAAACCTCCATGGATTTGGCGACGTCGTAAAACTCGTTGAATTTGGGCTCGGTGCGCATCTTTTGTGCCAAGACCTCGGTGATCGCCGGGCCGGCATTGTCGAAGTGGTAGATGTTGTATTTGATGCGCAGGGAGGCCAATGAATCGTTGATCAACTTGCGTTCATTGTCCACATCCTTGAGTTGCTCGATCGTGGCCGTGAGACCGATCTGCCGCGAGGAAATGCGCTCAAAGAAATTGGAGGCCAACATCAGGGCTGCATCGGCCATTTCCTTTGCAAAGCCGGGATCATTGTCCCAGCACTCGATGGCCACGACACTGTTGCTCGTGAAGCTGATCTTGACATTGCCCTTGTAGGCCGCCTCAAAACGGCGAGCCGATTCCTTGGCCCCGCGGTCGATCCCATACCTTTGATAGAGGTTGAACTTCCTTTCAAGGCTGTCCATCACCTGTGGCGACTCGAGGTAGGCGACGGTGCGGTCGATGTCCTCCTCGTCGGCGGCATAAAAACCTTTGTAGGCCACGCCATTTCCAAAGACCATCGTGCTCAAGGATGTGATCGACGGCGGCACAAAGGTCGCTGTGCTTTTGTACTCATCGAGCATTTTTTGGGAAATCAGGATGGAAATCACCGCAGACGCCACGCAGGCCACGAGTATCCAAATCTTCCATTTCCAGAGTTTTCCAAGTCCAAACTTAACGTTGTGTTCCATTCAGGTATCAGCCATCCATTCCATAAAACAGCAGATCTGCTGTCGCAAAAAAAGTCCCGCAAGTTAGGAAATATATCCAATCACCCAAGGGTAGAAAAAGAGGGATGGAATGTGTGTAGAATAATGGTCGCAAAGGCTCGTTTCTATTTTCGATTGCAGTCCTACTTGACTAGCTTTGTTTCGATGTCTGATGCGACCAACAATATTGAGAAGGTAAAGCATTTCTTGGCAAGCTCGCTTGACCAGGCCAAGCCGCTGCTCAAGCACTTGCACCCCTCAGACATCGCTCAGATCCTGGAGGAGGTAAGCCCCGAGACCCGCAAACGCATCATTCGCCTGCTGCCCGTCGAGACCGCTTCTGAGGCGATCGTGGAGATGGACGAGGAATCCAGGCCAGAGGAACTGCTCATGCAGCTCACGCCGAGCCAAGCCGCCAAGATCATCGAGGAGCTCGATCCCGACTGTATCCTCGTCGCCTCGG
>JANMIM010001476.1:0-3167 GCA_031375795.1 Bacteroidota bacterium | reverse complement strand
GTTTCCCCGTTCGGATTTGGAGACCTCGTTCGTCACAAAAATTTGGTGCAAGTCGCTGAGCTCAGGCAAGCCTGAGCTGAAAAACGACTGCGGCATGGTGTGCTCGGTATTGAGTCCAAAATTGGTTTGGGCATCTGTGCGGCTGGTATATCCCACGGCCATGAAGCCTGTGTAGATGCATTCCAGCGTGTTCACGGCAGCCCCTTGGCCATTGGTGCGCTGGTTGTCGATGACCATGTACATCTGGTCGCGTGACTGGTTGTAGGTATTGGTCAGGAGCATGCCGTTGGTGATCGTGGTTTTCAGGGCCGCCTTCAGTTGCTCGTTCCAGAGGTTCTGGGTGGCATCGTAGTAGGTATTGCTGTATTTGCCGATCGCAGTGATCTTGGCATGCGCGATTTCAGGATGACTCGAGCTCTTGACGAGCATCCAGTCGGCATAATTCACATTTTGCAAGGGATCGCATGTGATCGTGAGCATTCGGTTGCCGCCGGGCGCGACGATAAATGCCGTGTCCTGCAATTCAAAGGCTTCCCTGTGGTAAAAATCGATGTCCTCGACGACCAAATCCCTGGCGGAATTGTTGTTGAGGGTGATCGTGGTGGTGGCGGGGGCACCCTGGAATACGATGGAAAAGTCGGCCGCAGCCGGGGAAAATGAAATCTGGCCCCATGCAAAAGGCGCCACGCAGCAAAAACAGGCAATCAAGAAGGTTCTTAGCTTCATGCTGCTAATGTAGTCAAAAAATGGGAGGGAATGTGTGACCGAGACGACGGAGGCAAGCTTTTGAGGCATTCGTGGAATTTGGAATGCAAATCGGAGACGTAGCAGGAAGGAGGTGAATGGGCTTATTCCAAAACCTCAAATTTCCCCACAAAATCGTCCATCCCCTCTGCCTCCACACGAAACAAATACATGCCCGGTGCGATGCGATCGCCCCAGCGGTCGACCATGTTCCATTGCAGGCCGCCGTCGCCGTCGGTTTCCTCGAGTGTGATCACCTTGCGGCCGCTCGCCGTGTACACATGCACGGTCGCGCGCTGGCTCAGGTTTGCGAAGCGAATGCCGTCAAATTCATTGTGTCTCCGATAGGGATTGGGGTAGACAAATGCCAGCGTGAGGTCGGATTTGAATTCAGAGAATGTGGCGACATTGCCCGATTTTTCCTTCATGGGCGCGCCGTTTTGGGCGGTGCCGCCGTTGAGGATGACCGAGACGGGGTTCCCGAGGGCGCCAAAGGCGGCCTCGCGCACGGTGACGACGATGCTACCCGGGTCGCCATCGGCAAACCGTACGCCGGTGACCTCTCCGCTCGGCTCCAAATGGTACAGCGTCGGGTCCAGGACGCTGCCCGTCATGGGCAAGTTGAACCAAATCTGGGCCTCGGAATTGGACAGGATCGACCACTGTGTGAAAAACGCATAGGTCGTGGTGTCGGGCGAATAATCAAAGATCGCCTCGCGAAATGCGGGATCAAGCGGGGCACGCTCGGCATCCAAGAATGCCGAATCGATGCTGAGTTTGTTGCTGCCGACGACAAACGGCTGTGCAAAGCTCAGCAAGATGCTTTCGTTGCGGTCACCCGATGAATTCAGCGTGAGGCAGGAAATGCTGTCGTTGAGCAGGAAATATTGCGCTGCCTCTGGTGCGGCGAGGATCGGCACCGAGAAAAAGGCTTTTGCCTGCAGGGGCCCCGTCGCCACCACCGAATCCAGACGGCCGAGGGCATGGGGTCGCAGGGCGATCGCGTAGGAAAATGGGCTGTATTGCGGAGAAAGCGAGGCATTCTTGCTTTCAATGACATAGAGGTAATTGGTTCCCGCGATCAGGCCTGCGTTGTCGAGGTATTGCAGGCTGGAAGTGCTGTCGATCAAGTTGATGAAGATGCCGCCGCTGCCCGTGATCGGGCCGCGCCAGATGCGGTAGCTCGTCGCATTTGCACCTGCACTCCAGCGCAATAGATTGCGGTCGGGGCCGCCGACATAGCCGTCCAGGAATGCGGGCGGCTGAGGACCTTGGTAATTGAAATTATTTTCCCAAAATACCGCCTTGTCACCGCGCCCGATCGCCACTTCATTCACGCCATTGCCATTAAAGTCGCCGATGAAGTGATGGGTCGCAATGTCGCCGTAATGAAACCAGGACATGCCATAATTTCCGGCCGAAAAATCCAAGACATACGTGCGCGGAAAGGTCGTGAAAACCAATTCGTCTGCTGCATCCGTATCCAGGTTTCCGGCCGTCGCTGCATTGTATTCCTCGGTGTCGATGTCAAATAAAAAATCCTCCCAAGCGACTGCATATTGATTGTTGCCGGTGGCCTCAAATATGCGCAACCACCAGTACAACGGCTCGTATTCAAAGTCCACTTCATTGCGGTTGAGCGAGGTATGCACTGCGACAAAAATTTCTTGTTTTCCATCGCCATCAAAATCACCTGACGCCAGGTAACGGCCTGATTTTGTGAGGTTGGTGGTGTCAAGAAAGGTGCGTGCATAGCCGCTGCCGTTGAATTCGTAGATCAAAAGGTCACCGTCGAAATCCCCAAACACAATCTCATTCTGCCCGTCGCCGTCAAAATCCTCTACAAGTACCCTCGGGGACACCGAGCCGACATAGTTGCCGCTGTTGTCAGGCAACGTGGTTCCCAAATCATAGCCGCCACTGCCATTGGATTCAAAGACCTTGTAATCTTCAAAATCCTTCATGATCAGTTCGGGCGCCGGGTCGCCATCTACGTTCGCAAATTGTGCTGCGAAATATCCATTGTTGAGGTTGCTGTAGATTGAATTTTTTGGGTATGTGCCGCTGCCCGACTGCTCCACAATATAGGCGCTGTCATTCACGGAGCAGAGCAATTCGACCAGGCCATCGCCATCGGTGTCGGCCGCGTCCTTGGGGATCAAAACAGGCTTGAAATCGACCGAATCTGCCGCCGTAAATTGCACGGCATTGTATTCATAATATTTGAGCCTCCCGAATCCGAGATTGTCGTTGTAGGCGCTCATTGCCACCTCCTTCAATCCGTCGTTGTCAAAATCAAACAGGTCTTGCTGATAGTGACCCATCGGCATCGAATATGTGAGGGTGTCATAGCCGGTGAGTTGCACAAATTGTGGATCGAAGACAAAGGTATCGAGGGGCGTCACAGCCTCCAGTCCGGCTTC
>JANMIM010001466.1:0-3772 GCA_031375795.1 Bacteroidota bacterium | reverse complement strand
TACCTATGATCTCTTGTCCATCTTCTTCAATTTTGGAGTCGACGGCGCTACTGCCGGCCAGAAGACCTACTACTTTGACGATGTCGAGTTTGGCAACAGCGTCGCCAACGATGTCCCCGGCCTCACTGGTTTGAAATACTATCCCAACCCAACCACGGGTAGCCTGCGCATCCAAGCCGAGCAAGCGATGGAGTCCATCACGGTCTATGACGTGATGGGCAAGATGGTCTACGAGCAAGTTGCCGCAACGCAGCAAGCCGAGCTTGACTTGAGCACGCTGCAGACTGGCGTGTACATGGTCGCGGTGCAATCGCAAGATGCCGCGAGCAGCTTCCGCATCGTGAAGCATTGAGAATTGTCTCTGAATAATTTGAATAGTTTGATAAGCGCGGCGATTTTCGTCGCGCTTTTTTTTAGTGCGCCCAGCATGGGCGGTAACTCTAGGGTGAAAGTCCCGAATGCGCCCTGATAGTGGGAAGCATTAGCCAATAGCAAGGGTGTCCGCCGCGAGGCGGAATCTGAAGGAAGCTGGCGGCAAACCTTTGGGCCTACGGACAGGAACCGCATAAGAGGCAATGCAACTGTGGATGAGGCTGCTAAACAAGTCGAAGTCCGATACTATCCGAACTGTTGTGTTGTAGATGCGGAGGCCACATGAAGGGAAAGTGACCGTTCTTACCTGGGGAGATCTGGGGACAAGCTCGCTGAGGGCAACCGTGGCGGTGACGTTGCGCTGAGTACCCAGAAGTCAGCCGAGGCCATATTAGCGGGGGAAAAGAGCCGTCCGCGGGATGTAAACCGTGAGGGACGGAGAGATCGCAACCGTGAAGGGCCGAACATCGGGAGCGCAGATCATTCTGGAATCTGGGCATGGGGCCGATGGCAGCCAAGCCTTCCATCTGAGGAAGGAGCTTTTGGGCAGGAGTAGGGTGGAACCCGAGGAGTACCCAAGAGGGCTTGGCCCGTGCTTGCGAAAAGGAACAGGAGGCGCAAGAATCAAAGTATTGGGAGGTTTGCATGAACTTGATTGACAAGATACTTGAACGTGAGAACATGGGCGAGGCCCTGCGGCGGGTCGTGAAAAACGACGGGGCTGCGGGTGTTGACGGAATGAAGGCGAGCGAACTGCTGGATTACTGTAAAGTCCACTGGCACGATATCAGGGAGCGCATCAAGCAGGGAAAGTACAAGCCCCAAGCGGTAAGGCGGGTTGAAATCCGCAAGGAAGGTGGCGGGGTGAGGCTTCTTGGAATCCCTACGGTAATGGATCGGATGATTCAGCAGGCCATCCATCAGGTGCTCTCGCCGATGTATGAGTCCGAATTTTCCGACCATAGCTTCGGGTTTCGGGCAGGCCGCAACCAACACCAAGCACTTGCAGTCGCGACGAGCTTTGTCAATGAAGGCTTCACTTGGGTTGTGGACATGGACATGGAGAAGTTCTTCGACCGTGTGAACCACGACTACTTGCTGAACCTGCTGAGCCAGCGAATCGAGGACAAGCTTGTGTTGAAACTCATCCGAGCCATCGTTGAATCTGGTGTGATGGTCGGGGGTGTGTTCACTGAAAGCGACGAAGGTGTGCCACAAGGTGGCCCGCTCAGCCCGCTGCTGTCGAACATCCTGCTCGACAAGCTGGACAAGGAACTGGAGGCAAGGAACCTTAGATTTGTGCGTTATGCCGACGATTGCAGCATCTATGTGGGTAGTGAGAAGGCGGGCAAGCGTGTTCTGGAGAGTGTGACAATGTTCATCGAGAAGCGACTGAAACTGAAAGTGAACAAGGAGAAGAGCGCCGTCAGGCGTCCCTCCAAGTTCACGGTTCTTGGACACAGCTTCTACAAGACGACAGGCAGCTGGGCACTGCGGATCGCGGAGAAAAGCTATCTGAAACTGAAGGCTAAAATCCGTGAGATCACCCGTAAGACGCGCCCCTATGCCATGCACACACGGATCAAGAAGCTGAACGACCTGACACGGGGCTGGACGAATTACTTCAAGCTGGCCGACGGACGCAAGAAACTTGAGGCCATCGATGAATGGACACGCCGCCGCGTGCGATACTGTCACTGGCATGACTGGAAACGCGTCCGCACAAGAATCAAGGAGCTGAGAAAGCTGGGGGTCAGCGCCGACAAAGCCTTCCAATGGGCGTGCACGAGGAAGGGAGGGTGGCGAATCGCAGCCTCACCCATCCTGCAAACCACGCTCAACACCAATTACTTCGGGCAGCTAGGATATCGCAGCCTTACCCAACAAAGAGGAAACGCCCGATGAACCGCCGTGTACGGAACCGTACGCACGGTGGTGTGAGAGGACGAAAATAGAAGCAGCCTAATAACTGCCTCTATTTTCTCCTACTCGATCAGAACGGTGTTCTCAATATCAATCACTTAGAAGATTCAGCTCTAGGATCGCACTTTGAATGTCAGGTCGCCGCCATTCTCGCGAACGCCCATGATTTCAAAATCACGATCGGCCAGCAGAACCAGCAGACCGCTGGAAGTAATGAGCAAGTTGGACATATCATGTTGTGCTTTCATACCAGCGTTTACGCAGTCATTCCGCGCAAAGTTGACCACAAAAGGCTACAATACAAGGATGAACCTAACGCAACCCGAGCCCAAGAATTTCAGCCAATTCACCATCGATCAAGCGACTACAACGATACAGTGATTACGATTCCAACCAGATTCCTAACATTGAAGCATCCGCCGCCCCCCCAAAAATCAAAAAAAACGGAGCATGCTTATCGGCAACTTTGCCAGTAAATCGTGTTGCCTAAAGGTCTGCCTGCGGCGGATGACGGCCAATGGCCGTGAGGAAGCGTCGAAGACGCCAAAAATCACCACTGTGTGGTCATCCTGGAAGGACCCTTAAGCAACACGCATAGAAATCTGGTTATCAAATTCAATGAATACATAAAACGTGGTCATTTTTTCTGTTCGCGGCAAACATCCCGATAAGCACAAAACGAAATTAACTCCCACTGCACGAGTACAAAGCAAGCTCAACCTACGTTTCCGTAAAATTGCTACGCCAATCTAAAGATTCTGCCAATTCTTCCAATTCTGCGAATTCTGTAAATTCTGTAAATTCTGTAAATTCTGTAAATTCTGTAAATTCTGTAAATTCTGTAAATTCTGTAAATTCTGTAAATTCTGTAAATTCTGTAAATTCTGTAAATTCTGCTCCTACTTGGACAGATTTCTCAACTTCCCATACCAACTAGTCCCCTCAAACTGAATGCGGTCAGGGGCGATGGGCAGCGTAATCTTCTGCCAAGCCGTCGTCGGCGTGATCATCTGGATAGAGCCGTCGGGCAATTTCACACCCACCGTGAGCTTGAAGTCTGGTTGAGAAGCCTCCCATTTGTATTTCATCTTGGTACTGCTGCCCTTGCCTTTGGGTTCGTACACGAGCACCGGCGGCTTGGCGGAATACAAATACTCCTTGAACAGCCATGTGTAATCCTTGCCGAGCTTGCCGTTGAACCAAGCGATCACTTCCGGCGTGTCGGTATTCTTGAGCTTGAACTCCGTGGCGAAATCGTGGATCGCCTGCCACCAAAGTACGTCATCATTGACCTGGTTGCGCAACGTGTGGAGCATCCAAGCGGCTTTGTAGTACATGTCTGAGCCGTTCCAGCCATTGTAATTGACATCGAGCGGACCGACGATGGGGCTGGAATTCACAATGTTGCCGCGTTGGCTCATGAGGTAGCGGGTCGCGGTTTCCTTGTCCCACAATTCCTCGACATAGATCGCCTCGC
>JANMIM010001445.1:0-4197 GCA_031375795.1 Bacteroidota bacterium | reverse complement strand
CCTGAGCGGAGCCGAATGGGTAAGCGTCTGGCAATATGGTACGTACAATCGTTGCGCGCCGAAGGTGCCGCCTCTTTCAGAATCGGAATTACTCCTTGTCGAAACACTAGAGGGATGCAAAACCACGCTTGATGCACGTAGCCGAAGCACTTTCGCTGTTCGTAGCCATTACCCATTCCCCGGTTGCGTGCCGACGAACAGGTGACAAAATGATCGTACCCCCCCTCAAAGCTTGGCCTTCATCAACATGAGCCACTCGTTGTCATCGCCGTGGGTGTCAAAATTGGTGATCCAGACCACCTTGCGCTTGTCGTCCAGCACCACGACGTTCAAGCCGCGCTGGTTCAGGCTGCATTCCTGCCCATCGACATCGATGCTGGATTTGTTGCCGTGAAAGAGTCCCATCGACGTGAGGTGGAGGCGTCTTGGGCCCGGCGCATCATACTCGACGGGCCAGTCACCAAAGTCCTCGTAGATGAGCTTGCCGTACTTGATGTGAGCGACATAGCTCTGCCGCAGCTTCACGCTGTCGAGCCGAGAACCGATCGACCGCATGTAGGCCCGTGTCTCCAAGGATGCGCCGGTCGTGCAATCGTCCTTGGCGGAGACCACAATTTCGGCGTTTTTGTGAGCAGCGAGGTACTCACCAAAGCAAATCCTGTAAGGTGCCGAGCTGTCGATTTGCACATTCGGGAGGGTCAATACCACGGCGCGCTGGTCGGGGCTGAAATAAAATTCCTTGTGGCCGTCTTGCTGCAGTGCGTGGAGCGAATTGTAGACCATTTGGTGACGCCCAAATCGGTTTTGGCGGTTCCAGCGCGCGAAGCAGTCTCGCGCGATCGGGTCGGGCGAGCCCAAGAGCAGGGCCGCGCCATCGGGCATGCGCTTGAGCGCCTGCTCGGTCACCATCGCGAGCCCGCGCTCGACGATCAAATCGGTGCGTTGGAACCACGATGCCAGAAACTGGGGATGACGCCAGTCCCATCGGCGATCCTTCCAATGCTGGTCGATGTTGGGGCTGTCGTTCCAGGCCATCGTCTCGGTATTGTTGAGCCCCTGCAGGGTATGCACATAGATCCCGAATCCCGACATCCCGACAAAAAACACCACGATCGCATTGCGCAACCTTGGTTTCAAGCTCGCCAATTGGTCGGCCATCAAGAGCAGCACCAAAGCCATGCCGGGGATGATCTCCGTGAAAAAACGAGGTCCAAACGACCAGCCGCCCCAGGGCGACTGTGACCGCGCCAGCAGGATCGTGTGCAGGACCATCCACACCCAAAACACGAGGTGCAGAGGGGAAAAGCGAATTTTCTTGAATGCCCAGCCGCCGAAAACCAGCAGCATCACGGGCGTGAATGCCCAGACCCCTCTCGCCGGCCCAAACCACAAAGGCAGCCAATGCGCCCAGAACTCGGTGCCAGATTGCCACTTGGTCGGATCGTAATACCGAGGTAAGATGGTGCCCATCTCCAGCCAAGACCAGAGCACAAAAGCCGCAAACATTCCGCCGGCGACACCCATGGCCCACGGCAGCGCCTTGCGCTGCCATACAGCCAGCATCGCAAACACGGGCACGATCAAGGCCGACGAGGTCGGCCGGCACAGGTAGGCGGCAAACAGCAATGCGCCCAGCCAAGCCCCCCGGATCTGCGGCCGCTTGCCCCGCTCCCATTCCCCCAGCTCCAGCATGATCAGCAGCATGAAAATCGTCTGCCAATCCTGGCTCCAAAGCGCCGTGCCCATGGTGCTGGTGAGCGTGCTGCCAAAAAACACGGCGAGCGAGAAGATCAAGGCCGCCCAGTCGCCCAGGTAGAGGTTGCTCAGCCGGAATAGGAGTAGAAATGCCAGCGCACAAAGGATGGCCGCCAGACCGATTTGCATGGAGGTGTCGTCCTCGCGCTGCAGCGGATTCATCCCCAGCAACCGAGCCACAAACACATAAGGTACCGAAAAAACTGGGGTGCCGATGGGATAATCATAATACCGATGGCCCTTGCCGCCGGCGTAGAAAATCATCCAATTGTGCCCATTGTTGAGTTGGGTGAGGTCGAGTTCCTCGGCATAGGGATCCAAGCGCAAGCTGCCGTGCTCGATGAGCGCCGTGCTGGCGAGGAGCGCGTAGCGGGAGTCGCCCTCGGTATAGCGCACGTGGCCCGACATCACGACCAGAAACACCACAAAGGATGCCATCCACATGGCCCAGCGGGCGATGGGAATCTCAAATCGCCGATCGAGTGGCTCTGGGGTGGTCGCGCTATCCGCCATGTTTTGAATCTTGGCCCAAGTTAGCAATTAATCTGCAGTGGTCGGCGGCATCACGATGCGGGCATGGCCCAGACTGGGGGTCGGCGCCTTGATCAGGGTGTCGGAAGGCCCCATGATGCTGTCGGGTGTCGGCGGCTCCCAAACCACAAATTGATAGTTGCCCGCCTTGGAATAGATGTCGCCCGCATACCAGAATTCATCGTAGCCCGC
This sequence comes from Bacteroidota bacterium, assembly GCA_031375795.1. Lineage (GTDB taxonomy): Bacteria > Bacteroidota > Bacteroidia > J057 > JADKCL01 > JADKCL01. Next base: position 1,719 of record JANMIM010001445.1, on the reverse strand, counting down.
CGCACGGATGTCGTGGACGGTGTTGTACACAAACTTGCCCGTATGCAGGCGGTCCTTGGCATTCCAGTAGTCAAAGTAGTCCTTGAAATCAGGATTGGGGTCGCCAAACAACAGGGCCTGCCCGGGCGGCACCTTGTCCATCGTCTCCTGCACCAGCCCCGACAATTCGCGCTCCTTGAGGTGCTTGCTCAGCTGCCGCCAGCTCGCCATGAATTGCGGGTAGCGCCAGTCCCAGCGCATGATGCGCCATGACTCGTCGATGTTGGGATTGCCATTCCAGTCCTGCACGGCCTGGTTGTAGACGCCCTGCCACGTATGGATGTAGATGCCCAGCAAGGAAAATGACAGGAAGGAAACGGCATAGGCCTTGCGCCAGCGCATGGCCCAGTTGTCGGCAGCCTCCATCGTCATGAGCAGCACCAAGGCAAGCCCGGGCAGGATCTCGGAATAGAAGCGCGGCCCGTAGCACCAACCGCCCCAAGGATTCTTGGAGCGTACCACGACCACCGTAAGCAGGATCAGCCACACCCACATCGCGAGAAAGAGCGCATCCTTGCGCAGTTTTGCCACGGCAAAACCCACAAACATGAGCACCAGCACGGGCGTGAATGAAAACAAGCCCCGCGCCGGGCCAAACAGCACCGGCCAGAGGTTGTGCATGTAGTCGCCATAGGGTTTCCAATGCCCGGGGGAATAGTATTGCGGTAGCCACATGCCCTGCTCGAGCCGGGCCCAGATCACAAAAGCCAGAAACAAGCCGCCAGAAACCCCGAGGGCCCAGGGCAGCGCCTTGCGTTGCTTCCAAAGCAGGTAGCCAAAAACGACCACGATCAGGGGTGCCGCCGTGGGCCGGCAGAGGTAGGCCGCAAACAAAAATGCGCCCAGCCAGCCTCCACGCACATTTTCCCGCTTGCCCCTCGCAACGGTGGCCAGCTCCAAGAGGATGAGGCAGATGAACACCACCTCAAAATTTTGGCTCCAGAGCGCAGTGCCTAGGGTGCTGATGAGGGACGTGCCAAAGGTGAACAATGCGGCAAACAGCAGCGCCGGCCAATCACCGATGTACAACAAAGCCAGCCGGAAGAGCAGCAGGAATATGAGGATGAGCAATGTGGATGCGATGAGCATCTGCATGTCGCTGTCGTCATTTTTGTTGATCGGCGACATGCCGACCGCCCTGCCGAGGGCTACGAAGGGCGCCGCGAAAATGGGCGTGCCGACAGGGTAATCATAATAGGTGTGCCCAGTGGTCGCATCCTTGTACACCATCCAAAGGTGTCCATCGTTCCATTCCCAGAGGCCAAACCGGTCGTTGTAGGCATCCAGCCTCAGGTTGCCGTGTTCGAGCAGGGCTTGGCTGGCCAGCAAGGCATAGCGTGAGTCGCCCGTGGTGTAGCGCACTTTGCCCGAGAGCACGATGAAAAACAGCGCAAATGCCGCGATCAGCGCCACCCATCGGCTAGGATGCAAATCAAATGTCATGCTGCCAAGATAGTGACCTCGGCGCAATGGGCAAGCAACCCGAGCCAAGAATCCTGTATCGCCGCGACAATTCCGCCTACGAAGGCGTTTTGAATGTCATTGGGCTGTCCCCATGACATTGACCTCGCGCTCCAGTGAAATGCCAAATTTGGAAAACACATCGGCCATGATCTCGCTGGAAAGCCCCAAAATCTCGGCTCCCGTCGCGCCGCCATAGTTTACGAGCACCAGCGACTG
>JANMIM010001438.1:0-1696 GCA_031375795.1 Bacteroidota bacterium | reverse complement strand
CGATGCGCTTGACGGTGCCGGTCGTCGCCACGACCGTGTTCGCGGGATTGACGATCGTGATGTTGGCCGCAGGAATAGCGGTGAGGTTTCCATCGACACCCGAGATCTCCACGACGTCCAGGAAATCGGTAAAGCTTTCGCCTGAATTGATGTCCCTGATCGTGAAGGCAGCCGAGTTGCAAGTGCCCGCAACGCTGCCGCCCAGCGTGAAATCAATGTCGACTATGATGCGAGACGAATTGGCGAGGTAGCTGTTGAAGAATCCCGAATTCAAGGCCAGGCTGCCTGCAGCGATGTAGCAATCCGGGCTTGTGGAGGTCGTGTACATCGGCGTGCCGCTGTTCATGGTGGTGTTCACGCGGGTCACCGTGGCCGTCATGAGACCGTTGGTATACGGCACACCGATGGCAGCCGCCGGGTAGCCCGTCCAACTTTGACCAAGGGCCATCGTACCCGAGATTAGCAGCAGCGACAAGAGAATTCCAGATTTCATATTACCGTGATTGATGGTAAGTTAGTCGGATTCGCTGCCATTTGCAAGGCCATCATCCACCGACGATCTTCCAATTCCCCCCAAAAACCAAGCCCGACTCAAATCGAAAAGCGCGGCTGCCATGGGTAGGCAGCCGCGCTTTCTGGAAATGAATGACAACGCTTAGAGCCTTGTCACGCGATAGGTTTTCTGGATTCCAAGACCCCTTGCAGTGAGCATGTACTGTCCTTGTGAGACATTGCTCAGGTCGATCAATTGATCGCCGTGGCCTTTGAGCTGCACAGACATCGTCTTCACGACGCGGCCACGCAAGTCATACATCACCACTTCGTCGATCTGGTCACCCTCCTTCAGGTCATGGAAGAGGTGGATGTTCTCACCTGCTGCCACTGGATTCGGACCGACGCTGATCGAGCTGCCTTCTTCAAAGAGCACTTCCATCACCGACGAATACAAGACATCACCGTTGAGGCTCAACACCTTGATGCGGTAAAAGTTTTGGCCAATGGCTGGACGCTGGTCGTCCAGTTGGTAGGATTCCGTCCGGACGTTTCCAGGATTTGCTTCGACATTGCCGATGAAGCTGAAGTCTGCCTCGCTCGGCAACCTGCGCTCGACCGTGAAGCCAGCAATGTTCTCAGGCTCCGAAATGGTCCAGTCGATCCGGGCCACTTCACCGACTTTCTCAGCCGTGTTGCTGATGAAATCGATCGGCAGGTTGGTGGTGGCGTTGATGTCGCGGTAGTCGTCATCGGCCAAGCCATCACAGTTGGGGGTCGGAGCCACGGTGCCCAAGACAAATGGATCGTAGATGTCTACCAAGCCATTGCCATTGAGATCCCTGTAGGCTGGGTTGCCAAAGATGATGTAGGGGGTACGGGTCCCGTGCACGGAGCCACCGCCGCCCGTGACGTTGTCGAGCCAATCTGGCACGAGGTCGCCGTCGGTGTCGAGCGGCAGGTAATTGCCGGGCACGCCGTTGGCGGTCTCATAGTTGAAGGCCATCAAAATGATGTCGTCGGCTGCATTGGTGTTGCAGTTGAGGTCAAAGCCTTCGGTCCAGTCTGGGTAGCTGTCGTCGTCTGCATCGTTGTCGACAAAGTCAGCCAAGCCAGTGCTCTCGTGGTTGTAAGGATTCACACCGCTGTTGATGCCCGCGCCATTGTTGGTGTTGTTGAGCGACTCGTAGGTATCGATGATGCC
>JANMIM010001396.1:0-3107 GCA_031375795.1 Bacteroidota bacterium | reverse complement strand
GAGACTCAACCGCGCTTGAATCTGCCCAGGCGCAAGCCCAGGTAAGCGAACAGTCGGAAGGTGAAAAGTGAAAAGTGCCAGCAAAGCTCAAGGGACTTTTCACTTTTCACTCATTCACTTTTCACTTTACACTCAATTGTGCCTTAGCTTTGCACCGAATCAAAATCGAATGTCTCTTATGAAATCAAGAATCTACTTTTTCCCGATGGTCGCGCTGATGGCGGTGCTTTTGTGGGCTGGCTGCAAGACGGGCGGCGAATCGGGCGGCGGGGCTGGTAGCAGCGACAAGGTGTCGCTCGAGGTGCGGTTGACGCCGGGCATGGTCTACAAGCAGGTGACCAAGACCGAGCAGTCTTCTGAGCAGTCGGTCATGGGCATGAAGACCAAGACCAAGTCGGTGACGGAAATCTTTCTCAAAAATGAGGTGATGAGCGTGGATGCAGAGGGCACGGCCGATGTCAAATGCACCTACGAACGTGTGAAAATGGAGGCCGACAATGGCATGGCTGGCAAGTCGAGCTTTGACTCCGACAAGGAGGGGGGCGAGGCGCCCATGCAGGCACAGGGCTACACGGCCCTCGTGGGGCGCAGCATTTCCTTCAAGATCGACAAGCGCGGCACGGTCGTGGCGGTCTCAGGGGTGGATTCACTCTTCGACGTGGTTTTGGGCAAGGTGGCCGGGGACAATGCCGGCGGACCTGAGATGGAAGTGGTGAAAAAGACCCTCAAGGCCTCGTTTGGGGACGAAGGGATGAAAAGCATGATGCAGACCTCCTCGATCATGTATCCCGAGGCGCTCGTGGCCGAGGGCGATACCTGGGGCAAGAAGATCAGCTCGATGGGCGCCATGCCCCTCAAGATGGATGTGACCTACAAGGTCGACCACATCGATGGCGACAAGGTCGTGCTGAGTTTTGAGGGCACGATCGGCACCGACAAGGAAAAGGGGCTGGACCTTGGCATCGTGTCGATGCAGATGGACCTGAGCGGCGACTACAAGGGCACCTCGGAGATCAGCCGCAAGACGGGCATGGTACTGTCCTCGACCGTGACGCAAGACATGTCGGGCAAGATGGGCATGATGGGAATGCAGATACCGATGTCGATCGAGCAGGTGATCACGGTGAATCCCTATTGAAAGTTCAGAGTTCAGAGTTCAGAGTTCAGAGTTCCGGGTTTGGACTTGTGAGATTTGTGCCTGGCGAAATGCAATGGTTTCTTGGCATTCTCCTGAGGGAGTGCCGGCTACATCGGCGCATTTGGTATCGATCGGCTTTCCTGTGCTCCAAGGTGCCTTTGCACAAGCCTTTCTTGCCCAGGACTCCCGACCCGCCTACGAATTTGAGCGAATCAAGCATCGTCTTCACAAGCTGAATGGACGGCACATTTCTGTTGCAGGGATGTGATCGCGGCCTTCAAATCCATGAACCTCCAAAAATGCAGCTTGGCACTGCCTAGCCCTTGACTTTAGGGCAACCAATGCTGATCAAAATGGGGCGATTGCATCTTTTGGGCCAACGAATCTCGCAAACGCGACCTGGTGCCGTCGTGGGCTAAACCTGGGCTTTTGAAATTCCGATTGGCATGCCTGCAATCATTTTTCACGCTTTTGGCCGGCTCAACCCCGCTTCCGTTGCAAATCCAGGGTCCAGCTCAGGTAGCCCATGGTGCCGATGAGCGGCGCGCCGTAGGCTTCGCGGTGTACATTGTTCAAGAGATTGGAGCCGCCCACGCGGAAGGTCGATTTCCATTGCTGAACCTCGTAGCTCGCCTGTGCATCGAGCAGGTAGTAGCTGGGCACGGCGCCGTCGCCAAATGAACTCTGCCAATAAAAGCCGTCCACCCATTTGAAATTGGTGGAGAATCCCAGGCCCTTCCACACCTTGCGGCCCGTGAGCCCGATGTTGAACTTGTGCTTGGGGGTGTTGAATCCGGGCACGATGGGGTCGGTGAGGCCCGTGGTGTCGAGGATGGAGAGGGTGTAATTGGCGGTCGCCGAGAGACCCTTGCCCATGTAAAATGCCAAGGCGACGGTGCCCCCATAGCTGCTGACGTTTTGCGACGCGTTGGTCGGAATCTGGTAGACTTGATAGGTTTGGTTGGAGCTGCTGTTGGTGAGGAGGGCGTTCTCGCCAGATTCCTCGCCGGCCACCGCGTCGCCCAGGGGCGCCACCACGCGCACGTCGCCGATGAAGTGCGAATAAATGCTGTAATACCCGCTCACGTCCACAAAAAGCCGCTGGCCCACGATGCTGCGGTAGCCGACCTCCAAGGACTTGATCTGCTCCTGACGCAAGGGCGCCAAGGTAATCGTTTTCAACAGGCTGGGGTCGATGTCGTAGGTGCTGTCATAGTTTTCCTGGAAATCCTGCACCGAACTCAAGGTATAGAGGTTGTCCCAGCCCTCGAGGTTGCCGGCGAGCATGATCGGGCCCAGGTCGAGCTGGATGTACTGGTTTTGCAACGTCGGGCTGCGAAAGGCCGATTGCGCGGAAATGCGGAAATTGTGTACCCGCCAGGCATAGACCGCCGAGAAGCGGGGCGAAACCTGCGGCTCGAAATTCTGGTTTTTGTCCAACCGCACAGAGGCGATCAGCTTCAGGCGGTCGTCGAGCAGGCGCTTGGTGACCTGCGTGTAGGCCCCAAATTCCCATTGCGAGATGTCTTGGTAGCGGCCGTCGGGATTGTTTTGGCCGTTGGGGAGGGTGTCGGAGAGGTCGATGAGCGTGTCGCGGAAAATCGTGCCAAACGATTGCGGATCGTAGCGGCGACCATTGGCGCCGACAATGATGTCGAGCCACTTCAGGTCAAAGTTGTATTGCCCCTCCAAGTGTTGCAGGCTGGAACGGTCCACAAATTTGGATCCGGTCTGCAGGTCGGGATCGTTCTTGATGGCTTGAAACAGGCTGTCGTAGGTCGTGCTGCCCGGTTGATACCAAGCATTGGCTGCCGCCGCTGCCGCCGCCGTGTGTGCACTGTCCACGATCCATGGATCGGCGCTGTTGTCAAAGCCGTTGGTGAGCGTGTCCAGCGTGCCAAAGTAGGAACTCAAGTATTCCGAGACATAATTGGCGACACCCGCCTTGCTGATGTTGATGCCCGTGAAG
>JANMIM010001389.1:0-2162 GCA_031375795.1 Bacteroidota bacterium | reverse complement strand
CACATTTTAGATAACTCATCAAACTTTGTAGCTATCAGAAACGCAAATGCCCTGAGCATGGCCCAGGGCATTTGCCGATATTGTAATCCGACCAGCTCAGTCCAGCTTGAGGCGCATGCCTTCGGCGAGCTCGGTGGTTGTTTCGTCCAGATTGTTGACGAGGAGCAGTGTGGCGCGGTCCATCTCATACATGGCGCAGATTTGCTCGATGGTCTCGCCGGCGGCGACGACGTGCATCTCGACCTCACGCATTTCCATCAAGTGCTGGAACCAGCTCTTGTCGATCTTCACGACTGCCGTGCGTGGCATCAACGTGTTGGTGTCGATGACCCAGCTAGGATCGACCTGCTCACCAAAAACCCTGATCTCAAAGTGCAGGTGAGCACCGGTGCTCTGCCCTGTGCTGCCACCCAAGCCGATCAATTGGCCAGACTGCACGATGTCGCCTTCCTGGACATTGAGCTGTGACATGTGGCCATAGAGGGTCTCGAGACCACCTGCGTGGCTGATCACGACCATGTTGCCATAGCCTTTGTTGTAGCGGGCGATGCGCACCTTGCCTTCGAGGGCGGCGACTACGGCATCTCCCGTTTCCAGGTCGATGTCGAGTCCTTTGTGAAACTTACGTCCAAACAATGCACGCTTCCCAAAACCGGATGTGACGATGCCCTGATGGGGAACCGTGTATTTCCAGACATTTTGGTCATCCATGAAATTGTAGACGAGGGTATCTTGAAATGAGGTCATATCGACATGGTACATGTTGATATCGGCCGTGTCCCAACGAGCGACCTTCCCAAAATCGGGATTGATGTCGTTGGCAGTGATGTGGAGCTTCTTGACTTGCACGCCTTCAGAGGCGGGCGAAACGTCGCCTCGGGCTGCCGTAGAGTCGGCACCGGGGCGTTTCTCAGTGCCGCCATCCAAAACCGGGGCGGCAAAACCTGTAGAAAACGTAAAAACAGTCGTCAGAAGTCCAATGATAAGTTGGATCCGCATTAGCAATTCATTAATTCAGTATTCTTAAAACAGCAGGCACAAGTTCCAGCTTTAAAATTAATTCTCCAAGTTATCCACAAAAAATCGCCGAAAAAACGGCTGATTGGCGGATAGCGCCTCGTGGATGTTGATAACTATTCCTGTAACTACCTGATTATTAGCCCTAAGGCAGCTGCAAGTTTAGGCATAACCTCGTAGACAACCAAAAAAAATCAAAGAATTGACTGATTTAGTAGTCATTTATTGCAATCTGGCACAGTTTTAGGACAGGTTTTCATACAGATTATCAGGCCCATATCTGGGCTCAAAGTATCACTGTAACGATTTAGGCCCGGGATTTGTTTGGGCTGGAAATTTTGTGATTTTTTTTTCGGCCATCGATGTACTTTGCTGGGTGCATTGGTCGTAGTTTTGGTACAAATGCTTCAGGCAAGATGAAAATGATGAAAAAGACCTTGGTAGCGGTGCTTTTGCTGCTGGCGAGCTTTGTCGCAAAAGCCAACGACCACTTGCTGATACCCATGGACTATGCCCAGTCCAACCACTTGAAGGCATACGGCATGGCCTATTGGGTGCTGGAGCACGGCATCGAGGTACAATGGCTGCTCAACTACAAAGGCGGGGCGTTCACCTTTATATGGCATCCGGATTTTGAAGACGAGTTGCGCATCCGCGGCATCAAATACGACAAGATTTCAGCGGGCGCCCTCGCCAACATTCTCCTTCAAGTGACTTCAGAGGATGTGAACATGGATGCCGTGAAGCTGGAGAAGGCACCCAAAATCGCCGTCTATTCACCCAAGAACAAGCAACCATGGGACGATGCCGTGACCTTGGTGCTCACCTATGCCGAGATTCCGTATGATGTCGTGTATGACGGCGAGGTCCTGGACGATTCGCTCGCCAACTATGATTGGTTGCACCTGCACCACGAGGACTTTACCGGGCAATACGGGAAGTTCTATGCCTCGTTTCACAACCAAGAGTGGTATCAGACGCAGGTCGAGGAGTGTGAGGCGATTGCCAAGAAATACCACTTCGCCAAGGTAAGCCAACTCAAACTGGCGGTCGCCGAGAAGATGAAGGCGTTTTGCAGCAACGGCGGATTCCTTTTCGCAATGTGCTCCGCGACAGACTCTTACGACATCGCCCTTGCCGCATCT
>JANMIM010001388.1:0-1268 GCA_031375795.1 Bacteroidota bacterium | reverse complement strand
AACCGCAACCTGCTGCTGCTCTCCAAGTTGGAAAGCAAGCCCTACGAGCAGCGCGACGAGATCTCGGTGCAGAAAGTGGTCGCGAACCAATTGGATTTTTTTGCGGAGCAGGCCCTGGGCCGGCAAGTGACCTTGACGGTGGACCTGCGCGATCCACTGTCCATCGTCGCCAACCAAAGCCTGACCGAGGTGGCTGTGAGCAACCTCTTTCTGAACGCGATCCAGCACAATGTACCCGGCGGCAAGCTGCACGTGACCCTCGCCGAAGGCAAGCTTACATTCGCCAATACCGGCCCTGGGGAGCGGCTGCCCGAGCAGCAACTCTACCAACGATTCTCCAAAATGCACGGTAGCACGGGCGGCAACGGCCTCGGCCTCTCCATCGTGCGCAAGATCGCCGACATCAGCGGCTGGCGCATCCGCTATGACTTTGTGGACGGCATGCACACCTTCGAGCTGACTTTTTGACCGCCATTCCTCTGCGAACCTCTGCGCCCTCTGCGGTTTTTTTTGCTCAGAAATCAACCGCAGAGGGCGCAGAGAACCGCAGAGGGGAGATTTTGATGCAGTCGGCATCGATTCTCCAGAAATTCTTCAAAATCTCGCTGCAATATTGCCATCCAATCAATCGAGGTGAATTTGGTATGAGAAAGTCGTTGTTGCTGATCGCATTCGTTTTTTGTGGGCTACTGGGCTGGGGTCAGGTCAAGGTGACCATTTCAGGATTGGTGGAGGACCAGGCGGCGCATGCACCGCTGGAATACATCTCCGTGATCCTGAACAAACTGCCGGATTCGAGTTTTGTGACGGGGACGCTCACGGGAGCCGACGGGCGTTTTGTGTTGGCGAATGTGAAGAGCGGGGAATACGTGATCCGTTTCCAAGGCATGGCGCAGCAGACGCAGTTGGTGCCGCTCACGGTCGGTTCGCTCAGCGAGTTTCTGGACATCGGCACGGTGTCGCTCGTCGAGCAGGGCATCACGACCGAGGACGTCGTGATCGAGGGCCGTGCGCCCGAAAACAGCGTGGGCTTGGAAAAGCAGAGCTTCAACATGGACCAAAACATGAGCCAAGCCGGCGGATCGTTGTTGCAGGCCATGCAAAACCTGCCGGGCGTGACGATCGATCAGGGCGGCAAGGTGTCGATGCGGGGCAGCGACCGCGTGACCGTGCTCATCGATGGCAAGCAGACGGCCCTCACCGGATTTGGCAGCCAAGCCGGGCTCGACAACATCCCCGCATCGGCCGTGGAGCGCATCGAGATCATC
>JANMIM010001355.1:0-2018 GCA_031375795.1 Bacteroidota bacterium | reverse complement strand
CGGGCAATTTGGAGACTGAATTCTTTCCCAAATTCAAATAATTGAGCTGCGGCAATGCGCAAACCTTGGCATTCAAACTCAGCAAGTGATTGTTTTGCAAACACAGCGTTTTGAGTTTTTGCATGCCTGCGATTTGGTCCGGGATTTGGGCCATTCCAAAATTCCACAAGCGCAGGGTTTCGAGATTGTGCAGGTTCCAAATTGCAGGTTGGAACGATGCCATGCTGCCATTGCCCGAAAGCCACAATTCCCGGAGGTGGGACATGGCCCCGATGGCAGGGTCGATGCTTGCGATCGGATTGTCATAGGCGACCAAGGTTTGCAGTTGCGTGAGCTGCGCGAGCTTGGCGGGCAATGCGGTGATTTGGTTGCCATTGATGTAAAGTCGCTTGAGCGCCGTGGGGCAACTGAAGCCGACTTCGAGGCTCTTGATTTGGTTGCCCGAGAGGTCGAGCTCCTGCAGGTTGGGAAACATGCACAAGTCTGCCGGAATGCTTTTGAGGTTGTGGTGTTGCAGGTTCAACCGCACCACCTTTGCCGGGGAGGCCTTGGCCATTTCCAGGTTGTCGTAGTAACCTTCGGCGGTCGCGACGGGGGCTGGCTTCGGTGCCTTGGCATTGGACCCGACCTTCAAACTGGACATGTCTGGGTACTGTTGCTTGGCACCTTGACCCATTGTGACATTGGCAAGCGCAAGCAAGAGCACCAATGCAAGTCCAAACTTCATAACTCGTTGACTATTCATATCTCAGATGATTGACCGATGTAAGATTCTCCTTCAAAAACAGGCCAGATCGCAATGCGCGCACCTCACCACGGAGTGAAGATAATGCCCAGAATGAAAAAATCCAAGGAATTTTGAAAAATTCAAACACAATTAACCAAGCGTTGTTGTTGCTGCGAAGGGCGTGTGGAGAAGTAATGAACAAGCCCGATTTGTTGAATTCATCACCTTGCAACCGCACTTTTGGGGAAAAATTGACGTTACCAGATCGCGTGCGGTCATCGTGTGGGCCGATCAGAGGTGCTCGACAGCGCCATCTCCTCCGCGCACAACCCCTCGACATCGGCCCTTCGATCCCCTGAGACATCCATTTTGCCGAAAAATGTGGAAAACTTTCCAAACCCTCCCTTCGCAATGGTCGGCAAGCAGGATTCGGCCAGGAGAGAAGGGCAAATCCCCTCTACCCCCTCAAGGAAATCGCATTCCCAAACACAAATACCGGAGGGTGCTTCACCAAGATCCGCTTTTTCACAAAGCGCATCTTGCCGAAGTCGTAGCTCACGACCCGGGGCAGGTTGCAGAGCCAAATATAGGGCAGGCGCAGCAGCGGCACGTCGTAAAAAAACCAGATGCCCAGCGCCAACGCAAGTGGACGCAGGAGCGTGAGACCGATGCGCGCAGGGATGCCCAGGCGCTTGCGTTCGCGCTTCACGACGCCCGCGCACTCGCCCAGATACCGCTGCCTGAAGTCACGCGAGCGCTGCCCCTCGCGGCGGTACCTGAAGCCGCCAAGCAGGCTCTGAACCGTGTACAATTTTGCATGCCGAAAAAAGCGGGCCCACAGCTCCATGTCGCCCGCCAGGCTCAACTCGGTGGTCATTGCTCCGCCTGCCTTTTCCCACAATTCCCGCCGCCAAAACGTGCTCTCCTGCTGCACAAACTGGAAGTCATATTGCAGGTAGCGCAACCGCGACCACCGGCACCACGGCAGCGTGATGCGTTGGATCATCTGCCCGTCGGGGTGGTATTCAGACGCGATGCCCGTGAGCCACTCGATCTCGGGAAATGTCTGCATGACTTCGGCGACCACGTGCAGCGCGCGGCGGTGCAGCATGTCGTCGCTGTTGAGCCAATACATGATCTCGCCCGTGGAGCGCGCAAATCCTTTTTGCACGGCATCATATTGCCCCTTGTCAGGCTCCGAAATCCAGTCGTGTATGTGTGCCGCATAAGATCGGATCACATCCAAACTGTCGTCTGTGCTGCCGCCATCGACCACGATCAATTCGAGGTT
>JANMIM010001304.1:0-6140 GCA_031375795.1 Bacteroidota bacterium | reverse complement strand
GTGAATGAAATTTTCAGCGGACTCAACCCTGAAAATGCACCCGACGTCAAGCTGTTTGACAACAAGTACAAGTACAGCGAGATGTTGGTGGAGAAAAACATTCCCTTCATTTCCAATTGCGAGCACCACTTCGTGCCGATCGTCGGCAAGGCGCACTGCGCATACATCTCCAATGGCAAGGTCGTGGGTCTGAGCAAGATCAACCGCATCGTCGAATACTACGCCAAGCGCCCACAGGTGCAGGAGCGCATGACCGTGCAGATCGCCAACCACTTGCGTGAAGCCTTGGGGACCGACGACGTCGCGGTCGTGATCGAGGCCGAGCACATGTGCGTGAGCATGCGCGGGGTCGAGCACGACGGCGTGGTGACCATCACCAGCGAATATGGCGGCAAGTTCAAGACCGACAGCGTGCGCGAGGAATTCCTGCGCCTCGCCCGGAGTTGATGTAAGGACGGCGGCAGAAATCGTCGCGGGAATCGGGCAGCCGGCCGGCAAAGTGCGATTGTGGTAAAACACATGTGCTTGATTTTCATTCCGGTCATTTTTGTTGGTCGATCCAGATGTAAGCTTCGTCAACTTTTTTGCAGCCTAAATCGATTTACGTGTACCACGGATCGGAACAATGCATATCTTGGCAACGAATTTACCAGTAGCCGCAACTGGACACGGAATTAATTGTCAAAAGGCTTTGAACAGGTTGTTAAAATTGAAGCATTGCCCGCAAGAGGCTGCGATCTGGAACTGCTTGCAAGGTGTGAAAACGGATGCATTGCGCTTCAAGCGTCAATTTCGCATCGGCCCCTACGTCGTTGACTTTTGCTGCCCGACGATGAAGCTCATCGTCGAAGTGTCCCGTGACGCAGGCACGGTGAGGCCACCCGACGCCTATGACCGCATGCGTGTGAGCTACTTGGAGTCCGCCGGCTACAATGTGCTTCGTTTCGACGAGACAGAGGCCCGCGACCATGGCGACCGCATCGTCGCCACGATCAGGGACTGCATCGGCGCGCACCATCCTACCAACTGATTTCCCTTTTTTTTTGAATCATCTAGGAATCTTGCCGCCGACGCGGGCTCGCAAGACCGCCCTGCCGCAAACTCGGTCATAGCCTTGCGCGCAACGCGGGAGCGGTTGCCGATGCAATGCGACCTGATCGACCGACAATCGTCGGTTCAATCAAAATGCAGCTTCTTCTTCTCGATGGGATTGTTGTTTTTGTTGGCGGCCTTGGCCATTTGGCGCTCCATTTTGGCGGATGTGAGGCCGTCTTCCCGCTTGTTTTTGACCTTGGGCTTGTAATTGCCGGTGCCCGCGACCGCCGGGCAATGTGACTTGCCGAGGCTGATGCTGCGGCGGGTCTCGCGTGAGGCGCTGTTGCCGGTGCCATCCACACCCGGGCAGTACGATTTGCAGGAGGTCAATGCAAAATTGGCCAGCACGATCAGTGTGGCGGCAAAAGTGAGTTTGAACAAACGAAAATTCATGCGCCAGAAATAATTTGGACTCAAATTAAGCATTTTCTCGATACAGGAGCAGCTTCAGGGGCTGGGCATTTTGAGAGCCCGCGGCATCCTGCCGCAGGGCCACGACCATTTGCCTCCGGTGAAAGGAACCCAATCAAAATTGCTTCAGATGAAACACATTCCTTCACGCCAATGACATTGAGCTTCAGGGGCTGGGCATTTTGGGGAATGCCCTCGCAGTATCCTCGTAAGGGAGCCGCAAATACTTGACCGCAGTTTCATAGTTCCATTCGTCCTTGGATGCCGTTAACTCCGTGGACCCGGTGACCAAGATCGCCTGTGCCAAGGCCAGCGGATCCTTTGCCCATGCCTTGCCGGGCCACAACAAATGCACGACGCCCCCCTTGTAACGCTTGGCTTCGTCGTAGCGCTTCAGTTGCGGCACTTGTGGGGCGAGCAGCGTCGTCACGGCATACAGCACGACCGGCAAAAGCATCGTCAGCGGCAAGATCAGGCCCAGCCTTAGCCCGCCGCCATCCAGCCATTTCTCCAAGGCCAATCCGCTGGGGATCACCAGGATGATGTAGGAGATGAGGTAAAAGACATGGTTGTCATTGACCGAATATTTGAAGGCAAAGGCCAAAAAGGGCACGAGAAGCAGCAAGAGCCAAGCCACCAAGCCGCGCTGCCGCTGCCACAGGATGCGCCAGCCCATCCCCATCGGCCACAGGAAAAGATGAAAGTTGTATAACATCATTCCCAGCCCCATCGCAATCCCTTTCAGCATTCCCAGCGGATCCACCCCCAACAATTCGTCTTGAAACTGCGACTCAAAGAAGACCGCCCGCAGCGAATTTCCCTTGGTGAACAAGGGCAGGATAAACAAAATGCTCATCAAGGCCATCCACAGCAGCATCGCGGCCACCTTTTGGACCGGCCTCAGCCCATTGCGCCACCAGAGGTAGCCCATGAGGAACGGCAAGGAAAGGATGTGCTGGATGTGCGTGAGCAACCCGATGCCCACGAGCAGGCTCACCCACAGGTAGTTGCGGCGCTCGCCTGCGATGAGGTCACGCATCGCCAAGTGGAAATAGGCCACAAAAATCAAGTTGTTGAAGGCATAGACCTCAATGATCTCGCTCTGCTGCCAGAAGGTGAAGGCCATTCCCAACAAAATCACCGGCAACAAAGCGACACCTTGCCGCCCGGGACTCAGCAACCGGGCCGTGCGCCACACCATATACAATGTGCCCATCGCGCAGCAGATGGAAAACAAGGTGAGCAGCAACACCGAAGGCACGAAAAAAAACAGCTTCAGGAGGATGTGTTGCAAGTTGTTGTAGAGCAGGTGGCTCGTCGCATTGGTGTCCCAATCCCAACCAGTCTCTGCGGCATACAAGAAACCCAATCCGTCGTTGAAACCCACAAAAGGGCTGCGGTTGAGCAAGTACAGGGCCCCCAAAAAGCCAAAAACGACGCCTGGCAACCATCTTTGGTCCCAAATCGAATCTTGTTTTTGGAGGATGCTGCTTTGTGACATGGAGGTGAATTCCAGCTTTCGCCAAAGATAAAGTTTATTCTCGATCTGCCTCTGAGTCTGGAATTCCGTACTTTAGCCCACCCAAAGCATAAATAGTTCATGCATCCCATCAAATTTGGCACCGATGGCTGGCGCGCCATCATCGCAGAAAGCTACACGTTTGACAATCTCACGCGTGTCACCGAGGGCATGGCTGCCTGGCTCAAAGCCAATTTCAAGAAGCCCAGCGTCATGATCGGCTACGACTGCCGGTTCAATGGGCCACTGTTTTCCAACCTTGTCGCCCGTGTGATGGCTTCCCACGGGATCCAAGTCTTTGTCGCGCAGCGCTTTGTGAGCACCCCCATGGTCTCGCTCGCCGTGCACAAGCGGCAGGTGAGCGCCGGTGTGGTCATCACAGCGAGCCACAATCCGCCGGAGTACAATGGCTTCAAGATCAAGGGCGAATTTGGCGGACCGGGCCTCCCGAGCGTGGTGGCCGATGTGGAGGCACGCATTCCAGACGAGCCCGGGACCTACGACTTGAGTTTCGAGGCATTGGAGGAAAAGGGATTGATCCAGCATTTCGACATGGAGTCGCTGTATTTGAACCATATCCGTGAAAATTTTGACCTGCCCTTGATTCAGAAGTCGGGCATCAAGATCGGCTACGACGCGATGTATGGCGCCGGGCAGCGCGCATTCAAGAAGCTGTTTCCCCACGCGACCATGCTCCATGCCGAGTACAACCCCTCTTTCATGGGCACGGCACCTGAGCCGATCGAGAAGAACCTGGGCGAATTTCAGGAGCTGATCCGCACGGCGGGTCTCGACTATGGGCTTGCGACCGACGGCGACGCCGACCGCATCGGGCTTTTTGATGAAAAAGGCGTCTTTGTCGACAGCCACCACATCATCCTGCTGCTCATTCATTACCTCCACAAAGTCAAGGGGTTGGAAGGAAAGATTGTCTATACATTTTCCGTGACCCCCAAGGTCGACAAGCTCGCCAAGCTGTACAACCTGCCGGTGGAATGCACCAAAGTCGGCTTCAAATACATCTGCGAGATCATGCTCCATGAGAATGTGCTCGTGGGTGGCGAGGAATCGGGCGGCATCGCCATCGCGGGCCACGTGCCCGAGCGCGACGGCATCTACATCGGCCTCACGATCCTGGAAATGATGGCCCGCTCCGGCAAGAAGCTCACCGAGCTCGTGCAGGAGATCTACGACATCGTGGGTCCCTTCAATTTCCAGCGCCGTGACCTGCACCTGCCCGAAATGGAGAAAAATGCCATCGTGGAGCGTCTCAAGACCGCTCCCTATACCGAATTTGGGCCTTACAAGGTCTTGCAACGGCAGGACTTGGACGGCTACAAGTTTGACTTTGCCGACGAGCAATGGGTGATGATACGCCCCTCGGGCACCGAGCCGGTGCTGCGCATCTATGCCGAGAGCGCCACGCGTGCCGGGGCCGAGGCCATTTTGGATGCCGTCATTGCCACCATCAGAAGCTGAGATGCGCGACGGGAAATCCGCCAATCGGCTGTGGCTCCTGCTGTTGCTCTTGGTGGCCGGCGGCTTGTATTCCCAGTCGGCATTGCCCTACAATTGGCGGCCGATCAAGCGGCAGTTTGTGCATGGGGACTCAGCCTTTTGCCTTGCCGACACGACCGTCAACAAGAAACGCACCATCGCGGTGTCGGCCACGACGCTCGGCGGCTATGGACTTGCCTACGCCGGCATCTCCTATACATGGTACCGCAATTACCCCAGCACCAGGTTTCATTTTTTTGACGACAACCATGAGTGGGGTCAGGTCGACAAAGTCGGACATTTTTTGGGCGGCTACAGCGGTGCCAGGGGAATGATCGGGCTTTTCAAATGGAGCGGACTCAGTCAGCGCAAGTCGGCCCTTTATGGCGGACTCGTCGGCGGCTTGGCGATGGTGCCGCTGGAGTTGCTCGATGGGTTTGCGACCAAGTGGGGCGCCTCTTGGGGCGACATCATCGCCGACGTGGGCGGGGGGGCCTTGGCTTTTGGCAACGAGATGTTGTGGGCCGAGCAGCGCATCCAAGTCAAGCTTTCCTATCACCCGACGCCTTATGCCGATGCGCGGCCCGATCTCTTTGGCGACAAATACACCAAATACCTCAAGGACTACAATGGCCATACAGGTTGGCTCAGTTTCAGGGTGCATTCCTTCTTGCCCGAGTCCAAGTTCAAATCCAAGTATCCCCGATGGCTCAACCTCGCCGTCGGCTATGGCGCAAACGGGCTCCTGGGTGGCTACGACAATGGCATCACCCCAGCGATCCGCGACCGCGAATACCGGCAGTATTACCTGAGTCCCGACATCGACCTGTCTGCGATCCCCACGCGCTCGGGGGCACTGCGCGTCGTGCTCGACATTCTCAATTGCGTGCACCTGCCCAGCCCAGCCCTGGAGTACAATTCCAAGCACGGCCTGCAATGGCATTGGTTGTACATGTGATCGTGGCGAATGGATCAGCATGAACCCCTAGTTTTCGGTGGCTGCATAATGGGCTAGGACACAGGGAATTCGCTGTTGCCAAACCCTCGCATTGAAGTGCGATCATCCGTACCGGGCCCATTCTGCAAGGATGCATGGTTTTTGAGATCGGTTGATCTGGAACCGAGATTGACTGGCTTTGCTTTCAATGCAGCTCCGAAGCCATCAGCTACCAAGGTTGGCCCAAGCGCTGATAGGCATGTTTGGAGGACGGAAAAATGCAGGCAAAAAAAAAGAGACCCTCGGGTCTCGCTTCTTTTCTAGGCTGGGAAAATCAGATCACTGAAACCCTACGAAGCCTGCTTCTTTCCCCATCGGTCACTTCCACCATGTAGATTCCTTTTGGGAACTTGCTCAAATCGAGCGTAACCTGCTTGAAGCCGCTGAAAGGGGAGATGGTCTCAGAGTACATGTCTTGCCCGATCAGGCTGTAAACCTTCAATTGAAGCGAAAGTGACTCACCAAAGGTCTCCATCGTGAGGGTGATGGCACCAGAGGTAGGATTTGGGAAAACCGAGAATTCTTTGAGCAAGGGGTTGGCATAGACCTCTTCCGTGACTGACGGGGGCATGTGCGCGAAGGCACTGGCCGTCAAAAACAAGAATGGGATTATGAACAACA
>JANMIM010001252.1:0-1630 GCA_031375795.1 Bacteroidota bacterium | reverse complement strand
GTTTCCGCAGCGCAAGGGTTTCTTTGGCGGAACCAAGTCCTATGTGAAGGCGGTCGACGACGTGAGTTTTGAAGTCTATGACGGCGAAACCTTGGGCTTGGTCGGTGAATCGGGCTGCGGCAAGACGACCTTGGGCCGCTCGATCCTACGCTTGCTGGAGCCGACATCTGGACAGATCATCTTCCAGGGCAGGGACATCACGGCCATGAATCCCAAGGAGTTGCGCATGGTGCGCAAGGACCTTCAGATCATTTTCCAAGACCCCTACAGTTCGCTCAATCCGCGGATCACGATCGGCAATGCGATCATGGAGCCGATGCAGGTGCATGGCCTGCATGGCTCCACCAAGCAATGCCGCCAAAAGGTCGATGAACTGCTGGGCAAGGTCAATCTGTCCCCAGAGCATTTCGGGCGCTACCCACATGAGTTCTCAGGTGGGCAGCGGCAGCGCGTGTGCATCGCACGTGCGCTGGCAGTCGAGCCCAAATTCATCATCTGCGACGAGTCTGTCTCTGCACTGGATGTGTCGGTACAGGCCCAAGTACTCAATTTGCTCCTGGGCTTGCGACAGGAATTTGGGTTCAGCTACATTTTCATCAGCCACGACCTCTCGGTCGTCAAGTTCATGAGCGACCGCATGATGGTGATGAACCAAGGCAAAATCGAGGAAATCGGACCTGCAGATGAGATTTACGCGGCTCCGCAACGGGAATATACCCGGCAACTCATCTCGGCGATCCCCAAGGGAGACCAGCAGGCCATCGATGCCGCAGCGGCGCGACGCCTCGCCGCACGTAGCCTCCCGTCGGCATGAACGCCTCCTATCTGTTTTTTTACCTTGGGCTTGCCTGCAGCTACCTCTTGATCAGGCCATTGGCGACGCTGGTGCACGAGGGCGGGCACCTCATGGCCCTGTGGTGCGTGGGCGTGCGGGGCCATCGGCAGGTTTTTCTCGGAACTTTGGGCGATGCCAAGCGCGCTTGGATCCTCGGCACCGGCAAGATCACATGGGCCATCAGCCCCCGCATCCTGCTCATGCGGGGCAGCGTCACCGACTACGGTCAAGCCCTGCGCTCGGTGCACCTGCTATGGGTCGCGGTCGCCGGGCCACTGAGCTCGCTCACCATGGCGGTCGTGGCAGGGTTCCTGGCTTTGCGCTCCTGGACCGTAGGGCCATTGGGCATCGTCTTGATGCTCGCAGCGGTGATTGCAGCGATGGACGTGCTGCTGTCCCTCCTGTACCGCTACGAGCCGCTGCAACTCAGCAATGCGCGCATCACCGCCAACGATGGCCAAGTCATCGGCTGGTATCTCAAATACCGACGCGATACCGATGCCTACCTGCATGCCCGCTGGCTGTTTGAAAAAGACCGCTATGAAGAGGCAGAGACAGCCCTACAAGCCTTGTTGCAGGCAGGCCATCATGAGAAACTCCTGTACGAGTACCTCATGTATGCCCAATTGATGGTCTTCAAGCCCCAGGCAGCCATTCACACGCACCTAGAGTTGGTCTCGCACCATGCGCCAGATGCGTTCGACCAGTGCCTGCTGGCATTGGCAATGGAGCAGACGGATCAGCCTGACCAAGTCATGGATGTATTGACGTCTGCAATCAAAAAGGCACCTGGAC
>JANMIM010001240.1:0-6412 GCA_031375795.1 Bacteroidota bacterium | reverse complement strand
ACGAGGGCATGACGGCATAGCTCTGCGTAGCATAGGTATGGTGCATGCGCCCGACGAGACCGGTGATGGGGTTCAAGGCATGGATGTGGTTGCCGCCCAAGTAAAACATGTCCCAGTCGGGCGGCAGGTCGAGGAGACATGCCGCGAAGCGCTCTTGGAGATTGGAGACAAATTCCACGTCGTCCTCGAGGATCAGGGTCGGCCCTTGCGCCTCGGCTGCGAGGCGCAAGGCTTTGAGGTGGCTCTCCGCACAGCCGATTTCTCCCAGCGTCACCCCCTCGACGGGTGTGAGCAGGGATCCATCCACCGCCGACAGCCGCTTCACCTCACAATCATGCTCCAAAAACAATTGCTGGCAACGCTCCCATCGGTCGGTGCGGCTATCCAGGTTGATGCAATAGATCTCGTCGAAATACCTGTTGAGAAACATGCTGAATGATTTTCCATAATGTTACCTTTTTTTTCATTCACGAGAAATACCGTGAGCTGCAATTTTTTGCGATATGGTTCAGGCATAATAGTGCGTGGCCACTGAGGCAGGTCTTGCGACGTCGACAATCCGTGGTTTGGAATGCGCGATGCAACGTTGTATGCCGAGACGCGATGACCGTCAACATTCACCTACGTTCCCTTTGATATTCGCAGGTTATTGATTGCGTGATCACAATCATTTGAAACATCAAAAGCAAATGCCTATATTCAGTTTTTTATTAAACCAATATTATGGAATGTCATGAAAACTAGATTCACCGATTTGCGTGTGGCCATGGCCGCAATATGTTTATTGGCTGCGACGGGCCTTGTTTCCAGTTGTGGCAACGGCACCCCTGCCAAGGAGGAAACCACAACAGTCGCACCGCCAACCGTACCGCCGCCGGGCACCTCATTGGTCGTGAAAAATGGCACCGCTGCCGCCACGACAGTCGTCTTCACGCTCGCCGCATCGGGTGGAGCATGCACGGCGCCACTCACGGCCGATACCCTCGCTGCATGGGGCCTGTGCAGCAATGTCGGCAACATCGGCGCCAATGCTCCCTACGCCGAAAATTGCACCCAGGTCCTCCAACCAGGCGACAGCATCGTCGTGCCGGGTTACGCTAACCTATGCCTCAGCGGCACCGTGACATTTGACGCCGTGCCCCAATGCCCTTGTCTGTCGTATCCAAACGGGGTGACCCAAGCGGAGTTTACCCTCAATCCCTCCAACCAATCTGAGGTGATCGACATCACGCTGGTGAATGGCAACAGCAATGTGATCGCCATGGACATGATCGGTGGCGGACCTTGGCTTTTGGAAACCACCAATGCACCGACGACGCACATTCAAAACTTGGCGTTTCCTGCCAGCAATGCCGACAATCCCGGCATCTACCCCCAAAACTGTACGATTTGCACAGGCACCAACGACAAGGCTCCCTGCCCCCTGCCCAACACGCCTTGCAGTTCGCAGGCGATCTGCCAAGTGCAGCGCAGCAACGGTGTCGGCGGCAAGATCGTGATCACGCTCGTGGCTTCCCCCGCCCAGGGCACCAATGCCAACTTGGCTGCTTGCACTGCGCTGTAGGGCATTGAAAGAATTCAATTGCGCGAGGCAGAATCCTGCGCCTCTTGAGCAAGGTGGCCTTTCCTTCAAAATCTAGAAGCATAATATACCCAAAACATTCGCCAACCCCAGCACCAAAAGTGCAAAAGGTTGGCGAACATTATTCATTCTCAATTGTCAATTATCAATTTACTCTCCCCCACCCGATTTCCCTGCATAAATCTTGTCAATCTCGGCTGCATATTTTGCATACACTACCTTGCGCTTGATCGACAACTTGGGTGTCAATTCACCGCCGGCGATGCTGAGTTCGGAGGGCAGGAGTTCGAAGCTCTTGACCTGCTCCCACTTGCCAAATGCAACGTTGAGGCGGGCGACTTCTTCACCGATTTTGTTCTTGACCTTGTCCATGCTCACGACGGCTGCCGGCATGTCGCGGTTGAAGTTGATGCCTTCTTCCTTCATCCAGCCATAGAGGTGCTCGAAGTTGGGAACGATGAGGGCGCCGGGGAAGTTCTTGCCTTCGCCCACGATCACGACCTGCTCGATGAAGGGGGACTCCTTGTATTTGTTCTCGAGGACCTGTGGCGCAATATATTTGCCGCCGCTGGTCTTCCACATTTCCTTTTTGCGGTCGGTGATGCGCAAGAAGCCCTGCCCGTCGACCTCGCCGATGTCGCCTGTATGGAACCAACCGTCTTTGTCGATCACCTCGTCGGTCATCGCTTGGTCCTTGTAATAGCCCATCATCAGGTTGGGGCCCTTGTACAGGATCTCGCCGTCCTCGGCGATCTTCACTTCGCCGCCATTGATCACGGTACCGACATAGCCGATCTTGTTTTCGCCCTTGCCAAAACCGCCGACCGAGATCACCGGTGAAGTCTCCGTGAGCCCATAGCCCTCCACCAAGGGCACGCCGATGCCGTTGTAGAAGTGGCCCAAGCGCTTTTGCAAGGCCGCCGACCCGGATGCACAGGCAAGCACACGGTCCAAGCCTGCTTTTTTGCGGATCTTGGAGAAGACCATCTTGTCGGCGATCTTCATTTTGAGTCCGTACATCATGCCGCCACCCCCGTCGGGCTGCCACTGCTCGGCGAGCTTGGTGGCCCAGATGAATATTTTTTTCTTGAAGCCCTTGTTGGCTAGGCCACCTGCATTCACACGGTCAAAGACCTTTTCCAACAAGCGCGGAACTGCCGTGAAGACCATCGGCCGCACTTCCTTGAGGTTGTCGCCGATCTTGTCCATGCTCTCGGCATAGTAGGTCGAGATGCCCACCGAGAAGTACAGGTAGTTGATCATGCGCTCAAAGATGTGGCTCAGCGGCAGGAAGCTCAGCGCGACATCCCCTTTGCCCACGGGTAGCCGCTCGATGGAAGAGAAAATGTTGGAGACGATGTTGTTGTGCGAGAGCATCACGCCCTTGGGCTTGCCCGTGGTCCCCGAGGTATAGATGATCGTGGCCAGGTCCATGGCCTTGATCGTGTCTTGGATGGCAGCAAGTTCCGCGCGGCCTGCCGGTGTCACATTCTCCTTGAGCTCCTTGTAATTGGGGGCGTTCTTGACTTCCCTGAAGGTATAGAGGTGCTTGAGGCTGGCCACTTCTGGCTGACAGGATTTGATCTTGTCATACAGATCCTCGCTCTGGCAGAAACATGCCTTCGCCCCGCAGTGGTTGAGGATATAGGTGAGGTCTTCCTTGCTGGATGTGGGGTACAAGGGGATCACCAATCCGCCCATTTTTTGGATGCCGTGATCTGCAAAGGCCCATTCCACGCAGTTTTCTGAGATCAGGCCGATGGCATCTCCCTTTTGCAGCCCTAGTTGCAGAAGGCCCAGGGCAATGCTGTCGGTGATCTCGATGACTTGAGCTGTCGAATAGGTCTCCCACACGCCATTGGCCTTGCCTGCCAAGGCTGCACTTTGTGGAAATTTCTCCTGTTGGTAGGGGAAAATGTCGAAGAGTCGCTTTACTTCCATCGTGTGATAATCCTGAATTTACCTTAATTTTAGCCGAACGCTGGTAATATTAACAAAAAAAGCAACATGGAGCGGAATTTTCAGAATTTGCAGAATCGAGGTGGGGAATTGAATGGCTTGGGTGGAACCAATGGTCCTTGGGGCACTGTATTCAAGGCTTTTGGCGTGGGATTCAGTGCTTTGAGGCTCGGCCGGCGTGTGGCTTTGGCAGCGGTTTTGATGCTTGCCTTGGGTGGAGGATTGATGGCCCAGGCCGACAGCATCCTGGCCCGGGCGCGCATCTATGCCAAAGACTTGGCCTCGCCCAGCATGTATGGGCGTGGTTACCAAAAGGAGGGGCACCTGCTTGCAGCCCAGTACATCGCGGCCCATTTTGAAAATTTTGGGCTTGCCCCTGCCTCTTTGCTTTCCAATTCGGTCACACCCTACTTCCAGCCCGTGCGCGTCACCGTGAACCTCGTCGAGGGTGAGCAGTCGCTCGTGATCGATGGCAAGACCTTGCAGATCGGCAAGGACTACATCGTGCACGAGGCGAGCGCCCGTTGCAAGCTGGAAAATCTCAAGATCAAGGACCTCGGCCACGGCATGCCCGACCAATTCACCACGGCGATCAAGGGCAGCGTGATCCTTGTGCGCAGCGGCCTCCCCGAGAAATATGAAAAGGATCCCGAGCTCAAGAAACAATACGCCAAGTTTGCAGGCGACGACGTGAAGCTGGACTTTGCACACAAGATGCAGGTGAAGGCCGTGATCTTTGTGAAGAAAAAACTCACGGCGAGCCTGAGCCAAATGCCGATCGACCTGCCGGTGGTGGAGGTGCTGGAAACGGCATTGCCCAAGAAAAAGTCCAAGAAATGCAGCATCACGATCAACACCGGCATCAAGGGCACGGCGAGCCAAAACGTGGTCGGCGTGCTGCGTGGGCGCCTGTACCCCGACTCGGTCGTGATCGTGAGCGCGCACTACGACCACCTGGGCACACAGGGCGGCGCCGTGTTCTTTGGCGGCAATGACAATGCCTCTGGCACGTCGATGCTGCTGTCGATGGCCGAGCACTTTGCGCGGCTGCGGGAGCGGCCGCCCTACACGATGGTCTTCATGGCCTTTACCGGCGAGGAGGCGGGTCTCGTCGGCTCGCAGCACTACGTCACCAAGGATCCGCTGTTTCCCTTGGCCAAGACCAAGTTTCTCCTGAACCTGGACCTCATGGCCAATGGTGACGAGGGCATCACCGCCGTCGCCGGCCTCGATTATCCCGCTGATTTTGCGGCCTTGCAAGCCCTCAACACCCAGCTCGGCGCCGTCCCCATCGTCAAAGGCCGCACCAATGCCCCCAACAGCGACCACTATTGGTTTGTAAAAAACGGCGTGAAGGCCATGTTTATCTACACCATGGGCGGCCCCCCCCACTACCACGACGTCAACGACACCTACGAGGAAATGCGGTTTTCGAAGTATGTGGAGGTGCGGAATCTGCTGATTGCGTTTTTGGAGTGGGAGATGGGGAGGAGGTAGAGAGAATGCTGTGGCAAAGCGCGGCCCGCGGCCTCCCGGCCGCAGGGCCATCCTGCTCAAGCCTCTGGCGAGTGTTGCTATTAACCGGATCGGGTCCGATTACAAAAGCTTCAACATCTCATGACCAACTTCCCCAACACCCAAAAACTGAATCCAACATGCCCATTTCCGCCACCCTCTACCTCCCCAATACCGCCGCGATCCAAGCAACACTGCGCACATGGCCTTCATTTGCCCCCACCTACGAAAAAGTTTCCCCCGACCAAGGCGATGCAAGCCGCGAACGCAGGATTTGGCGATCGGACGACCAAAATCTGCTCTTCCTCGACGTGACCCAATTCTTGCTGTTGCGAGACCTCTACCACCATCGGTGGCCACAAACCACAGAAGATAAGGCATTCTGGGCTCAAAACGGAAACCAAGAAGTGCTGCTCCCAGGGGGCATGCCGGAAAAGGATGGCCTTCCCGAAATAATCCCCAGCTACTTTGCCACCATTCTCGGCGAGCTAAATGTCCCATTCCTCCGATGGATCGAGCAGCTCGCGATCAGCTCTCAGGTGGAAATCTCCCTTTATTATGAACACGAACGTGGCGACTCGCTCTATGAATCTGCCAAGTGGATCTTCTACCCCGCAAATAGCCGCCCGATCCTGGAAGAACTGCATCTCACAGACGATGCCGGCGACCTCCGTGCCGCCATGTTGCGAATGGCAAACGGCACGATCTTGAAAGAATTCAAAAAACCAATCGAATAAGGCCAAAATCCCTAAATTGGCAACGATACACAAGGAGGACGCAACCTCCCAAAACGTTCATCCCGATCTTTCATCCTTGATCTTTCATCCTGAACTCTGAACTCTGAACTCTGAACTTCCCCCCATGATCCCCAACATCCTCCTAGACACCGCAGAAATCCCCAACAACGGCGGGCTGCTCAAGTTCATGCAGCGCGGCAAGCAGTTTTCCATCTGGATCTCAGGCCCCGTCGAAGCGGAATTGATGAACAATTTCGCGCATGGCTCAGAGGAGGCGCTGGCTGAGATGACCTGCACCAAGGTGGCGCGGCGCAAGGATCCCCACGTCTTGATCGGCGGCATGGGCATGGGCTTCACCCTCGCCTCGGCGCTCAAGCACCTGGGCGCCAATGCCAAGATCACGCTCGCGGAACTGATCCCCAAGGTGGTGGAGTGGAACCGTGGCCCACTCGGCGAAGGCACCGGCTACCCACTCAGCGACCCCCGCGTACACGTCGAGCTCGGCGACGTCGGCCGCCTGATGCGCGCTTCTGAAAATGCATTCGACGCGATCCTACTCGACGTCGACAACGGACCCAAGGGCCTCACGACCTCCAACAACAATTGGCTGTATTCCCTC
>JANMIM010001223.1:0-3779 GCA_031375795.1 Bacteroidota bacterium | reverse complement strand
CGGAATTTGTGCCATACCTGTGGCAAGAGGCCGGGCGCCGCATGAGATTTGGCGGATTGCGGCGGGTGGCGTTGGTCGTGATGGCGCTCGCCATTTTTTCGCAGCAAGCTTTTTGGGTCCTGGGCAGGCGCGTGTTGTATCCGCAGGAGGTGAATGCGATCGAGAAGGCGGCGACCCAAAAGCTTGCGTCATTCGAAGGAATGCGCATTTTCACCGCCGAGCAGCAGATGGCGCTGTTTTTGGGTGGGACCGGGATGCCGTGGCGGCTGCCAAGCATCGTGCCCTCCCAGGGGCGTGCAAGCGTTGTGCTCCAGCCTGAATTTTCGCTCGCGCCAGACGAGGTTTTCCTCGCCGGGCCCTACGCCTTCACCGAATACCAGCGTTGCATCAATTGGGCGCAGTGGGAGGCAGTG
Organism: Bacteroidota bacterium; assembly: GCA_031375795.1. Lineage (GTDB taxonomy): Bacteria > Bacteroidota > Bacteroidia > J057 > JADKCL01 > JADKCL01. Next base: position 3,366 of record JANMIM010001223.1, on the reverse strand, counting down.
GACAGTGTGCCGGTCCATGCCGAGACGTGGATCATCTACCGCAACAAGGCGCTGCGCTGATTTTTTCCTTCCAATTTACGAATCTCGATATCGGCCTTGCAACCAATTGTTGATCAGTTCATTGCAACCAATCGGCCCTTTGCCATCACAAATTCCCCTTCTCACCATCCAACCATCTGGACATCATCACGTGCTCCGAGGGCGACTGATGGTCTCCGCCCGCTAGCACATCCAGAAACTTGTCCCAAAGGTTCTTTTTCTTGCTGAATTCCTGCTTGAACTGACCCAGGGCGACGAGGTAGTCCTTTTCATATTGGTCTGCCTCGGCAAATGTAAAATTCTCGGGGATGTGATCCAGGATGATCTCGGTGACTTCGTTGAGCTCCTCGGGGCTGAAGCGCTCGATGATGCGCAACTCGACCCGACAAGCCGCGCCATAGCTCGTGATCAGCGGCAAGACTTGGCCTTGGAAATTGCAAATGTTGAGCTTCCAATCTTGATGTTGCTCGGCAGGGAGAATGTCGGCACCCAAGGCATCCAAGGTCTCGTAGGAGGCCTTGAGGGTTTGCATTTGTTGCTCAAATGTGAGCCACAAACCCGCCGAATCCGACCTGTCCTGGACCGAGATTTTTTCCTTGACCTGCGTCAGCACTTGATTGACGGCCGAGACCGCAGCCTTGAATTCCTTGAGGGCATCTTGCCATTTCCACAGCGTTTCCGTGGAGCAGTGTGCGTTGCCGACCTCGAGGGCTTGGGCATTGAGGTCGTCGGTGGCCTGCTCGATCTCCAAAATCTGGGCGTAGTGCTTTTCCAGGATCGTATTGAAGTTCCTGAGCGACAACAGGGCCCTCAGCTCCGGGTTCCGGGACCTATCATCGACCGTGAGCGTGCCGGTTTCTATTTTTTGGCTGAGTTCTTTTTCTACGATGGGATCCATAATTCAACGATTCAAGTATTCGGAACGTGATTTCATAACCATGCAAAATTGCTGCCTTGCAAGCATTGCCTTGTTACAATAGAGGGGACGAGGTTTGCATGTTTTACGGATGCGGGTTGTTCAGCCATGGCCTCCCGCGAAGTCAGCGCTGCCGATGAAACCGTATTTTGGAACAAAGATTCGCCAGAGAGGCTGATCGACTACATCCATCCCCTTTTGGGAGACTGCTGATATGCCGTGGCGCCTGCCTAGCGCGTTGACGTCCGTTGCCGATCCTGCACGACCGCGTCAGGTCCTACGATTTCTCCTTCGAAATGCAGGTAAATGAAGGGTTGGTCCTCGGGATTGAGCGAACTCTGACCAGACATGCCGTAATAATCCAAGTAGTTGGAGGATTCGATTTTGAGTGTGAGGGAGTTGGAGAATGGCCCGATGGATTGCGTGTCAAACCACACAAAAACCGTGTCCATGTCTGGAGCGGTCTGCACGCCTTTCCAAATGACCGACAGCACCTCGCCACTGTGAAATTGCGGCACGAGAGACGGTAGATCGGGCCCAAATCGCCGATAGGGAAATGCGACAGGGGCTGTGCTGCCTTGCGGGATGAGCAGGTGCTCCATGCATTCTTGATCGAATTTCAAAATGTTTGCCGGCCGGATTTCCCCTGTGTTGCATAGGGTAATACGCAACTGGGTGCTGTCGTTGCAAAATACCCTTGCGCATTTGGTGAATTTCCCGACGCGATTGCCATCATACACATAAGTGATTTCGCCCTCGGCACCAGGAGCTATCGGCTCTTTGGGAAAATCGGCATAGTCACAGCCGCAACCTGTCTTGGCATTTTCAATGATCAGCCGTGCATCGCCCACATTCGTAAACTTGAAACTGTGCCTCACGCTTGCGCCTCGGGCCATTTCCCCAAAATCAAAGCTCGTCTCCGCAAACTGGATGCGCGGCCCGGGTTTCTGTCCCAGCACCAGCGTCGCCATTCCCCAAAAGCATACGAAAAGAATTGTCTTCATTTCTTGATAGGATTCCCCTGATCAAGATACGCAGCAAATTCAATTCCTCAATGCTGCCCGACCTCTTGGAAATGCTTCTCGATGATGGCTGTGACCGCATCGGCCTTGAGTGGCTTGGGGAGGTAGCCGGTCACGCATTCATATTGCGCGGCATTGCTGCGGTCCACGTCGAGCATGGAGCTGGTGAGCATCACGATCATGTGCTTGCCTTTGTCGGCGGCAGGCAGCTTTTCGTAGGCTTCCAGGAACTCAAAACCATTCATCACGGGCATGTTGATGTCCAGGAAGATCAAGTCTGGCTTCTGGTAGTCTGCGGCATAGGCCGTCTTTTCGGTGAGGTATTGCAGGGCTTCCGCCCCGTTGAGCTCCGCATGGATGTGGTCGGTCACGCCCAACTTGTTGATCACGTGCGTATTGTAGAAGATCGTGACATCGTCATCGTCCACGAGGAGGATGGAGTTGAGCTTGTGTTTATCTTGTTGCATGAGGTGGGCGAATAGGACTGGCATCAACAGATAGATGAAGCCCAGTAGTGAATTGGGATTCAGGGCGTTCGCCTGAATAAAAGCGCTGAATTTCTCCAGAGTGAAGATGTAATGAATCTTGTACGAAATTCATGCTAATCCGACATTTTAGTTGATCTGCGGGTAAAAGCTTGCGCAAACCTACGCATATCTAGCGCGTTGGATTTTAAATTTCGATGAATTTGCCTATTTCTTCGATGGATGCGTCGTCTGGCCGTCATTGTTTGTAATTTGATTATCGTTGTAAGGTTTTGAATCTGATGTGAGGAACTGGAGTGGCGACCTCTCCGCTCCCTCTTGCACCTTGATGGATTTTACCACCATCTTTGACATCAACGAAAAACAACATGGCAAAAATCCAAGGATTCTTGAAACAGGCGACCGCATTTTGCTGGCGAAACCTACTTTTCCTTCCTGTTTTCATCATTGCCCTGATCAATGCAAAGCTCTACACCGGACCCGATCTCCATGACGCTGCCTCTGTGAGGGCAGATGTACTGATGCAAATGAACTATCTGGAGCCTCAAATCAAGGATCAAAAGCTTGGTGAGCGGATTTGTTCATTTCCTGGGCGAGGGTACAGCAGGCAGACGCGCGGGTACTCAAGATTCGCAACCCAGTGGGCACCATACATGGCTCCAAGGCAAGTTTCCATTACATCAGCTTGGGAATCATGGCGTTGATGCTGGCTTGGCGCCTCAGGAAAACGGTCTTGGTATTCGTCAAGAAATCATTCGGCAAGGCAGAAACGCAGAACAATAGATGACACCCAAAACAGAAGGATGAGCCACCCACTGAAATCTGCATAATCATGGAATATTGCAAAATCTGCTATATCTTGCCGCATCAATCAGTAAAATCTATGGCTGGGAAAAAACCAACC
>JANMIM010001135.1:0-6086 GCA_031375795.1 Bacteroidota bacterium | reverse complement strand
CGCCAATGGCAAGCCGCTCGCCAAGCCGCACATCGATGCCTACATGGAGCAGCTCATCCGTCGCCAAGGCCGCGCCTTCGACATCGAGCAGCAGCAGTGGGTCGAACTCGAAGGATTTTTCCACGGAGATCCAGCATGTTTGCAGACCTTTATCCAAAGAACGGATGAGGATATGTTGTATGCGTTGAGAAGTGCTAAAGAGGAGACGCTGGATGGGCCACGAGCGCATGCCATGTCCAGACATGGTGCCGATGTGACAGATGCGAAATTGGATCGGCGTGTGAAAACCGGGATTGCAGCCGATGGAGCGAATTCGCCGACCAGATTTTCGTCTCGGTTCAATTCCTACAAGGACTTTTGGGAAACTCAACAGCTTGCCTTTCAGCACATTTCTGCAGGAAGCGGGAGCCCACGAATTGCGGTGGACCTAAGGTATCCGCCCGGGGTAGGGAGCAACTCAATGGAAGAATCCTACGTTATCCTCATAGACCACAGTTCTCGCCCCAATCTTGCAAGTGGAATGCGAGGATTGGGCAGCCCGAGCAGTGGAACGTTTGCGACCTCAACTACTATGGGTCCAGGGGTCATTAGAGTCCGCACGCGCATCAGATGGAATCCCTCCAACAATAGATGGGTGACAGTCCAACACTTTCCTGAAGCAACTAATTTTGACTTTACCACGAATACCTATGGCACTGCTGCTGACGTCCCCCTATAGCCAAAACTGTGAAAACCAACCAATCATTATTCCCTATGGGCTAATTCGAGGTTACATTGGGAATATCACAGGGATTTTTGAATTGGATTTTGGTCGTTCGGTGACTTGCGGCGAAGCGATCCCTGATGAAATTTTGAGAATTGGACAAGATGCAGCACGATTGCTACAGCACCAAAAAATTCTTGAATTGTCAGTGATGTTCCTTTTGAAATATTCCTTTTCTGACTTGAATCGATTCCATCTCGGCGAGCAAGAATGGACAGATGAAGAAATGATTTGGACGCTGAAGGAAATCGTGCGATACTGGTTTCACAGCAAAAATGACTTAGGAGCATTTTTTGATTGTACAAGAATCGTGGATGTTGACTACGATGGCTGGAAAGCGGTTGAATTCCCTGAGATTGTTAAGATACTCGGATAATAAATATCGAAGTACGACTACAGAGGCTCAATCCACCTGTATTGTAGAATTATCCTTGATGCTGGTTTTTCGAGTTACGATAATATTGCATGTTTGCAGACATTTATCCAAAGAACGGATGAGGATATGATGTATGCGTTGAGAATGGCGAAAGAGGAGGCAGATGAGGTCTCCATTGCAACGCACAAGAAGGCGCATTCGCTTTCTCGGCATGGGGCAGATGTCACAGATACGAAACTTGATCGACGCGTGAAGACAGGGGTCGCACCTGATGGCGTTACTAGTAAGACGAAGACCTCCTCCAGATTCAAGTAATACAAAGACCAATATGAGATGAAACAAACTGCAAGACAACTCATCGAGTCAGGAAGGGGAAGGCCCGCGCAAGGAGTGGATCTGCGGTTCCCACCAGGCGTGAATGGCAACCAGATTGATGATTCCTATGTCATTGTCGTCGAATATTCATCACGCACTGATCTTACCGAGGGCTTTCGGGGTGTAGGCCCAAGCCATGGGGGTACCTATGCGACGACTGCGCCCATAGGACCAGGCATCAATCGGGTGAGAACCCGATTGAGCTGGGCTCCAGACGTTGGAAAGTGGATTACTGTACAACACTTTCCAGATGCGACCGATTTTGATTTCGCCACGAATTCTTATTTACCTAGCGCTCAATTACATGTCACCCTCTAGCCCGTTTTCGCTGGGAGCAATTCCGATCGCATTTACCTACATTAGGTGCGTAGTTGGAACCATCTCTGATTTTTATGAAATGGAATTTATCGATCCATTACCGCTTGATGCAAAGATTCCGCAGCCCTTATTGGACAGTGCATATCGCACGGTTAACAATGAAGGCTGCCTCGAAATCGTGTATCTAGCCCTGACTTTCCTCCTGCAATCGGAGACCGAAGATCTCAAATGGTTTCATATGGGTGAGCAAGAGTGGTCACAAGAAGAGATGCGACACCTGATCCAGGAAATCAAATCCAATTGGTTCCCCACTCCGCAACCACAGTTGGATGCCTTGGTTTCTCGCGTTTTTATTGGCAATGTTGGTGGCACCATGGAAACCTGGTGGAAAGAAGTCGTGCCAGAACTGGTGGCAGGGCTCCCCAAAATTCAGGTTCCTTGAGGATTTTTCCACGGAGATTCAGCATGTTTACAGACCTTTATCCAAAGAACGGATGAGGATATGATGTATGCGTTGAGAAGTGCTAAAGAGGAGACCCTGGATGGGGCGCATGCCTTGTCGAGGCATGGTCCTGACCTGTCAGACGGCCAATTGCAACACCGTGTTACCGGAGGCATGACATCTGATGGAATGCCGTCTCCGCAAACGCATTATACTCGATTCAACAGCTACAAAGAATTCTGGGAAACGCGAGAATTTGCTCTTCAGCAAATCGCTATCGGGAAATCTGAGCAGGGGGTGGCAGTTGACCTTCGTTTTGGGCCAAACATGGGAACCAACACTGGAAGGACAAGGTATCAAGCAGTTATTGACCATCCTGGTCATCCAAATTTCGCTGAAGGGTTTCAAGGCACTGGAACGCCCCATTCAGTACCCCTGACAAACCCACATAGTGGTGCAATTAGCAATCGAAATGTTTGGCCTACCACCTCTGTGATTCCCAATCCAATATATAGAACCCAGACGTCAATCGAGTGGATTGTTGATGCTGCGGGCGGTGGTCATTGGGCAATCAAGCAACATTTCCCAATGGGAAAAGGCTGGGACGCCTCGGTTGGAAGGTATTCGACACCACCGCATAATCCATAATCAGGGATGTAATAGATATGAAACAAGAAAAATTGAAAATACCTCTCTCTCTACTTGGGCACTATTTAGCCACACTTACTAATTGGTGGATCATCGAGCATGGGATTCCTCCCTCCCGTGAAACCGATGCTGAATGGACGGAATTCGTAGAGCAAGAGTTGAAAGACCAAGGTGATCCAGATGATCTCCCATTTTTATCTTTGATTTGCTTGGCGATGCTGAAGCACCCTGATGACGACCTTACGATCTACAATCAAAGCGACGGATATTGGACGAACGAAGAAATGTACCTTGTGGTGAAGTCCATCGCCGCCTTGACCTGTGGATAGAAATCAGGAAATTAGTTGGCAAAGATGAAGCAGTAAATAAAATCGACATGGAGGCATACCACGAGTTCAAGACCTCTTCCAAGCCTAATGAGCGTTCCCTGTTGGAAACCTTGGATGAAAACGGCAAAACCATTAAGCAAAACAACTTCTTTGGAGGTGAAGCTGGTAAAAAATAAATAGATTTGACGAACCCTCTCAGAAAAAAATGAAATGAGCAACGGAAACATTTTTTATGAACTTCCTGGCCGCGTCCAGAGACACCTAGACCACGCAATCAAGCAGCTAGGTCTCACAGCGATCAATGTCAACAGCGGTAAAGTATGGCTGGAAAACGATGTCTGTCGCATAGAACTTGAAAACTACGGCGAGAACTACGTCGGCTTCAACTTCTTTGACAGGCGGGATCCACTTCAAAAAAAATATTTGTTTGGAAACTTCATCGATGCGGAATTTGGAGGAATGTACCTCCAGTGGATTCCCAACTCCCAGACAGAATGGTCAGACCTGGAAACGTTAACTTACTACTTGGACAATTACAATAGACTGCTACTGCAAGGCTGCATGGATTTGCCCCTTTCGGGTGATCAGTCTTGGAAGGGAAGGTACGATGCCTACGCTCAAAAATATGAAGAGTATTCGCATTTCCGGGCCAAATTACGCAGAGAAAATCATCCAGAGGCAATGCCGATATTTGTCAAAATGCGCTCAGGAGATCCCACTTGGATGGACGACATCGAGCGAATCATGAAAGAGCAAGGATTGTGATTCGGCAACTCTTGCTGAACCGTTGCCCCTAAAATTAATTTGTCTATGCATTCAGATGACATCATGGCCGGGCTCGCCCCTGTCAAGGTCGCGCGCATCAAAGCCCTCATCGGCGAGCTCAGGGACCTGACGAGTTTCAGGATCAAGCGCACCCCCGAGGAGCGGCAGTCGCTCAACGCGGTGGACCAAGGCAGGGCACCCTTTGTGGACCTCGGCGCCGAGTTCACAAAAGACTACCATGCCGACCTCATGATCGACGCCGACGAGGTGGCCCGCACAGCGAGGATCAACTATGACTTCAAGGCCATGAGCGAGATCGAGACCGACCTGCACTCGCTGTTTGAGGGCATCAGCGACACGACCATGCAGATCGGCCACAACTGCTACAACACTGCGCTGGTGGTCAAAGACCTCGTCGGAGTGGCCATCAGGCGCCGCAAACCTGGCATGGAGACCCTCTGGGACCGGATGGCCAAGCTCTTTGAGCGCGGCAGTCAGCCCAAAAACGATGGTGGCGACAACGGCAACGGTGGCGCGCCAGAAGCACCGCAGACGGCTTGATGAAGCCTAGTAAGACATGGTTTTTTAAGCGTTTTTTGTCACACAACCCCGCCTTGGCGGGGTTGTGTGCTTTATGGGCAAGCCACAATGCACTAGCGTGCAAGGCCTTTCGGGCATCCCCTACATGAAGTTTACATCGCGGGCACCCATTTGGCGTTCGAAACTTGGCATTCAGCAACAGTTTCATTATTTTTGCTACCAACTCTTTTACGAAAATGATTCTACACATGAGAAAATCAATGTCAAAAAACTACTTCTCAATGCTTTACAGAGGAATCGGGCTTTTGATGCTTTTGGCAATTTCGCTTGGCAGACTTAACGCCCAAGGGTTTACCGAGGTACCCATCGGGATTCCGGGGTTCTACAATTCGCAAGCAACGTGGGTTGATTATGACAACGATGGCAAATTAGACATCTCCATTTCTGGTACCGATACAGTTGGGGCTGGTGGTTACTTCCAATCTAGTCGCCTGTATAGAAATACTGGATCCGGGTTTCAAGAGGTTACCCCAGGATTTGCAGCGATTTATGAGCACACCCAGCGTTGGCTCGATTATGATCATGATGGCGACATGGACTATTTCGTTTTTGGAGAAGATTCAGTGTCAGACTATCATGGGTATGCCTATCGAAACAATGGAGGAACGTTTACACCAGTTCAAATCGGGTTCCCGTCTCGAGCATACGGTTCAATGACCTCGGGAGACATTCGGAACGATGGTGGAATGGACATCATTAGCATTGCCTTGGATACCGCTTTTGCACCGACAACCTCTGTTTTGGTATTTGATGGGAATCAATATCAACAAATTTCGAATTCCATCCCGAACCTTAGAGACGGAGATTGTAGCCTTTTCGATGCCGATAACGATGGCGACTTGGATTTTTTCGCTTCTGGCAAAATCAATTTTTCTGCTTGGAGCACCGTTTTGACGACAAATGACGGCGGCAATTTTGGTACTAACGGCTGGCTGGCCCCGACGATCGAAACGCCGTCTTTCTCGATTGGCGATTATGATGCTGATGGCGATCTTGACATTGCAACCTCTGGTTTTGCCAATGCTGCTCGGTACACCGATATTCTCGAAAACAACGGCGGAATTTTCTCGGCACTGAATGCCGGTCTTGGTTTGCTCCAAGGCACCGTCCAATGGGGTGATCTTGACAACGATGGTGATCTTGATCTCGTGGCAACTGGAATTGTAGGTTCTGCCTCTGAATTGAGGATTTTCCAAAACAATGCTGGGACATTTGTGAATACTGGAATTCCGTTGCAAGGGGTTTTGGACCAGGCGCTTTTTGCAGATTATGACAAGGACGGAGATCTCGATTTGTTGATTCAGGGCCAGATTTACCAAGGTTCTGCCTATGCCAAACTCTTCCGTAACGACATCGGCTCGCCCGTCAACACCCCCCCCGCCGCCCCCATCGGCATCCGCCAAGTGATCAATGCCGCCACCAGCATCACCTTTTGATGGGTGGCACCTGCAGACGACCCCACGCCCTCGG
>JANMIM010001131.1:0-1319 GCA_031375795.1 Bacteroidota bacterium | reverse complement strand
AGCCCATGACTTTAGTCGTGGGCCAGAAAAGATGAATTAAACAATTTCATCAGCATTGTTTGCCCACGTACTAAAGTCATGGGCCATGCAATCCCGAGCTGCATTTTGGGATGTAGATCGAAATGAAACCAACGCTCACGTCCCCGACAGCGCTCACGCTCCGGGCTACCAAGAGACGGCATCCCGTTCTTGGATCGGGACAGGCTGTTTCGGGCCGAATCGATCTCAAATTGCGAAGGCAGCCTACAACCAAAATTAGGAGCGATTGCCCTAGATTGTCCAGCACCACCAATATGAATTTAATGTAAACCCCTTATCTTCGTTGGGGTGGCGTGTCCATCCATATCGTATCGGTTTATGAAGCGCATATCTATCGTCTTGATCTTGCTGCTGGGGCTGTCCTTGGGGACTGCGGCCCAGTCTTCGTTGTATCTCCGCAACAGCAGTTGGCTGGATTTTGACATCAGCGTCGCGCAAAAGGGGATCCATCAGGCGGCGCCGATCGACTATGCGCTGCACGCTGGCCACAGCGCGGACTGGATGGAGGATACTGAAGTCTTCACGGCGGCGCGTGACTCGGCGGTGGTGCCGGTGGGGACCTCGGTGGTGTATGAGGTCAGGATGGTGCATGGGGGCGACACGGTGATGATGGATCTGAGGCTGTTGCGCAACGGGGGACGCACGACGTTTGACAGCCGCCTCCATGGAGACGGCTACGATACCGGCTACTCGGCCGATGGCAACTTTCACAATGCACAAGTCACGATCGCCGGTCGGCACCTGGACCTGCAATACAAGGCAGACAACGACGACTCGGGACAGAGCATGGACCTGCGGCTGGCCATCCACGAGTCCGAGATTTACCAGATCGACGCCGCCGACTTCGCGAATCCCAATGTCCTCAACCTGATGGCCTACAACATCCAGATGTTGCCGCTGGGCGTGGTGGGTTTGCCGCAGGCTGCAGATCGTGCCGACAAGTTGCCGGCGCAATTCTCGCCCTACCAAGACGTGGTGGTGTTTGAGGAGGCATTTGACCTGCTGCCGCTTTTTGTGAACCTGATCCCAGCCATGGAGGCTGCAGGATTTGCCTACAACTCCGGCATCCTCAACAATTACCTGCCCTTCAACGGTGGGGTCATCATCTTCAGCAAGTGGCCGATCGAGCGCACGGCAGAGTATGATTTCCTGCTCTGCGGCCCCAATGCCCAAGATTGCCTCGCAAACAAGGGCATCATGTATGCCCGCATCCTCAAGCTCGGCAAGCCCTACAATGTCTTTGGGACGCACTTTGATGCCGGCAGCGACAGCGCCGACAT
>JANMIM010001129.1:0-3446 GCA_031375795.1 Bacteroidota bacterium | reverse complement strand
TCCATTGGTCTTGCAACAGCGTGATGGGGCGGTCCCCCGACTGATCGAGTGAGCAGTTGTCATGGGCGCTCTGGCAAGATTGCAGGCAGTACTCGATGCCGCGTACCGAGACCGTGTCCTTGTTACGGGATGCCCAGCCTTCCAGTTTGAGATCGGGCTGAGACACCTTGACAAATGCAGCGATGAAAAGGCAATGGGGCAGTGTCGCGGTCGGCACCCTTACTGTCTTGGGGCGCGCCTCTCCCATCTGATTGACTTTCAAGGGAAAGTCCGAGAGCCGTGCCAATCCTTGTTCATCGAGGGGCACGTCCTCCAGCTTGCCATAGTAGATCCAGATATCGTTGAGTGTAAATCCCTGCGGCGGGTCGTAGGTGAAATAGAGATAGGAGCTGTCATTTGACATTTCAAAGATGCCGATGGAGTAGTCGAGTTTGCTGCGCACATCGAGCATCTCGGTCATGCCACACGCCTTGATGGGCGGCATCGTGGCCGTCGAGTCTATGGGTGGATCTTGGGATTCGGCATTGTGGTTGTTGCCGCAGCCCGCCATCAAGATCACCATGGCCCAAAGCCAATGAAGTGGAGTGATTGGTCGCATCAAGGAGACTTCTTGGCGTGATATTACAAAAAAAATCACGTCCTGCAACCAAACGATGGACCGCCATTCACGCTGCGACTGGGTCTAGCGAGTAGGGTGGCGCCTTGGGCTCAGCGACATTTGCCGGGCATGTGCGCATCCATCCAGGTGATGCGCAACAGGAACCAATCCTTGAGGCGCCTGATTTCGCCGGCATAGTTCTCTTCATAGGGCTTGGCATTGGGCCAGGTATAGCGCCCCAGGATTTGCCAAACCGCAAAATTTTGCTCCTGCGAATCCATGATCTTGTCGGCAGCAGCATCGATCAATGAATAGATGTGGTCCAGGCTGAGCACGGTCTTGCGCAGTGAAACCCACCTGCATTTCAAGGCATCCTGGAAATGGGGGTCCTGGGCGAGGTAATGCCAGAAACGCGGAATATGCTCCGAGGTCTTGCCATAGGTCTCCCAGTGCCAGCCCGCCGGCGAGAAACCCTGGTAGTATTCAAAATTCCCGAATGCCAAGTCATAGTCCCAGATGGGCCCGGCCTTGAGCTTGCCGCCTTTGCTGTTCTTGTCCTTGTGGTAATAGCTGCTCAGCCAGTATCCGTCCACATTCTTGCCGAGCTCCACCATGATCATCACGTCGACAAAGCTGCTGATGTCGATGTAGTGGGCATAACCCTTGACGGTATCGTTCCATCCAGAATCGATGGCCACTTCAAAACTGTCTACAAAGCGCTGGATGTATTGGCGCTGTGCCTCGGTGATGTCGTCTGCCTCGGGGTAATGGAATTTGAACTGCTGCAAATCGGACCCTCGGATGGGGTAGTAGGCCGATGACCAGCCTCCATTGTTGGCGCCTTGGTCCCAGTCGGTCTTGATGATGTAGCCACCCGTGAGGCTGTCGCCCGCGTTGTCGTCCTTGTCGAGCCGGGAAACGTCCACGCGGTCGCTGCCGCGCTTTATTTTTTCCCCGAGCAGGTACACGCCACGGTATTCGCCATCGATCACCACATCCACAAACCGTATGCGCGGCGCGTAGCGCCCCAGCTCCCCATACAGGGTATAAGCCATGTAATTGCGCAGCAGCGATTTGTCGGAATAATTGGCGGTGAGCACAAAGTCCTTTTCCTTGGGCAGGCCAAGCAGCTTGGTGGGTTTGGCCTTCTCCCCTACCGAGTCGAGGGTTTCGACGCCAAAGGAGAGTTTGGGGTGGCGCTGGGAGCTACGCCCGCGCAACTCCATGTTGGCATAGCCTTCATAGCCTTTTGCCGCATCACCGACGTGGTTGAGCTTGCCCTCGCCATTGTCGACGATGCGCATGCGCACCTTGGTCTTGGGCTCGTCGAGGATCGGCATGCCCTGGCTATTGATCACGACGATCGGCAGGCTGGAGGTACTGAAGGGATGGGGCTGGGCTGGATGCTTGCTGAATGTCACGCTCCAATTCAGCAACTTGCCATGCTCTTCCATTGGATAAATATCCACCACCACGAGTTTCCATGTGCCGTTGGGGTTCTGGCCATTGTTGAGGCCGCCGAGGCCGACCTCTGGTTTGAAGGATCCGGTGAACGGGGCATCGCCGTCGCTGATGCTCACGTCGGCATCGTTTGTAAAGCAGGTCTGGGTGTAGTTGTCGTCTCCATCGCCATTTCTGCGGGCGAGGTCGGCGACCGCGCCGTCGGGGGCCACGAGGTAGATGCTCACATCGTTGTCCCAGGTATGCACGAGGTTCACGCAGACCTGCTCCAATCCAAATGTGGCGCCGGTCGACGTGGGCAATCCGGCAACCTTGATGGAGAAGATGCCAGGCTTGCCGTCTTCTGGGATCACCCCGCCTGTGCCCGAAAATTTCTGACCGTGCACCCAGGAGGCCATGGCGCACAAGAGCAGCAAGCCCAGAAGGCTAGGTTTCTGCAATAGGATCGATCTTTTCATTTTCAAATCTATCTATTCATCCGACAAGAATGCTGGTGGTGCTGCAAAAAAATCCGTCACGATCAGCAATGTGAATGCTCTTCACTAAAAACGCAAAGGGCCGCACCGTATGATGCAGCCCTAAGCTTAATTCTCAGTCAAGTCAAATCAATGTGAACCGCTGCCGCCGCTGCCGGAGCCGCTGCCTGAGCCGCCGTTGCCGCTGCCGGAGCCGTTGCCAGCGTTGCCGCCGCCGCCGCCGCCGCCAACTGGCCTTGGGCATGGGTTGCTGTTGCAAGCGCCGAGGTAGTCGCCGCTGTGGCCGCCAGTAGAGTTGCCATTGCCGCAGCCGCTGTGTCCACCGCCTTGGCTGCCGTGGCCGCCTGAGCCGTTGCTGGAGCCGCTGCCTGAGCCGCTGCCGCCGTTGCCGCTGCCTGAGCCGCTGCCGCTGCCGCCGTTGCCGCCGCCACCGTTGCCGCCGCCGCACACGCCGCTCAAGTGCTGGCTAAGTTGTGCATAGCTCACGCAGACCGTGGTTGCTCCGCCTGGGTTGCCTGGAGGAACGTGGCAGATACGCACACCTGGGGTGATGGTAGGAGCAGGTGTGTAGCAGTAGGTGATCGCGTCGATGTAGAAGTCCACCGAGGAGGTGCTTTCCAACCTAAGGTAACGGGTGGCTGCAGTCGCGGTCATGGTCTTCGTCACGTAAGAGGCCGAAGCAGTGGTGAAAGCAGCACCGTTTTGAGCATAGGAGGAGTTATTTGCAGATTCCGACACTTTCATGCTGGCAGTTCCAGAGCCGGAACGCTTCCAGCGGATTTGATACTGGGTGCCTGCTGGGATGGTGTGATCCAACTTAACGGTGATCCTGTTGCCAGTGTTAGCGAAGAGCACGCCGTTGTTGTTCACAGGGCCGAGGATGTTGGAGTTGCTGGAGCATCCCGATCCTG
>JANMIM010001083.1:0-7223 GCA_031375795.1 Bacteroidota bacterium | reverse complement strand
GGATGCGCATCCACTCGGGCGACCCGCAAAAGGAAAATGCCACGACGCGTGCGCAAATCGCGGCCGCGCCCAAATTCATCGGCGACACCCGCAACCTCACTTCCATTCCCAAGCCGCTGATCGACCAGGACACGAGTCTGCGCGACTTCTACAACCGCTACGACCCATTGGCGGTGAGTGACAAGCAGGAGGAGGAATACAAGGCCAATCTGGGCCGCATGGACGAGGCCGACCGCAAGCTGCTCCTGAGCGGCCTCAACTACTACGAGCTGCAATTCAACAACGTGGGTGGACTGCCATCGCCGGTAATACTGGAATTCACCTTCAGCGACGGCAGCAAGCAAGTCGAGCGCATCCCGGCCGAGATTTGGAAGATGGACAGCAAGACGCTCACCAAGGTTTTCTTTTTTGCAAAGGAAGTGAGCAGTGTGCGCATGGATCCGTTTTTGGAAACGGCAGACGTGGACGTGAACAACAACAATTGGCCGCCGGTGATGCAGCCCACGCGGTTCCAGATCTATAAGAACCGCGATCAGTTGGAGCCCAATCCGATGCGTAGCAGCGGCTTGGGGAAATAAGTAATATGGCGAGGCGGTTTTTCCATATCATCGGTCTGTTGCTTGCGGTCTTGCCGATGGCGCGCTTGCAGGCCGCTGTGCCGATTCCACCACACGAATTTCACGTCGCCATTACCGAGATCGTGTACAATCCAGCGACAAAAGCGCTGGAGATCACCACCAAGATCTTCAGCGACGACATCGAGCGGTCCATCAAGGCTTTGGGGGGTGGGGAATTGAGGCTGGGAGACGGGGCGGAGGCTGGGAATGCTGACCGCCTGCTGCAGGATTACCTCCAAAACCGCCTGTCCATCGAGGTCGACGGTCGCCCTGCGCGCTTCACGTGGGTCGGCAAGGAGGTCGAGCTGGACGCCGTGTGGTGTTACGTGGAGATCACGGGCGTGGAGCGATTTTCCACCCTTGTCGTCACCAACCGCATCCTCACCGAGTTGTTTGAAGATCAGGCCAATGTCGTGCATGTGCAGGCTTATGGGGAAAACAAGAGCCTGTTTTTGAGCAAGGAAAGCTTGTCTGGTACCGTGGGATTCTAGAACTTTGCGGAAATTTATCCTCGCATTGAAATGAAAAAGTACCTCTTCCTCCTGCTGCTGCCCCTCTTCATCTTGGCGGCAAGCGGCTCGGCACAAGCGCAATACAAGAATGCCATCGGCCTCAGGCTGTGGTACTACCCGGGCATCACCTTCAAGCACCACATCAGCGATGCAGGCGCCTTGGAGTTCATCGCCGACACCCGCTGGGGTGGCTGGATCATCACCGGCCTGTACGAGCACCACTTCCCGCTCGGCCCTGAAAACCTGAACGTGTACCTTGGCGGCGGCGCCCACATCGGCCTCTATGATGGCAATAACAATCGCTGGGGCAACAACGGTGGCGGGGCCTTCCTGGGCCTCGACGGCATCGTGGGCTTGGAATACACCCTCACGAGTGCGCCCATCAACTTCAGCCTCGACTACAAGCCGGCCTTCAATTTCCTGGGCTACAGTGGTTTCTGGGGTGATGGCGGTGCCTTGTCGGTGCGCTATACCTTCGGGAAATAGAGTTTCCCTCGCCTGCCGTTCTGTGCTAGGGCTGATCGAATACCTGCAAGGGGCCTAGCTCCGATTAGCCTAATTCATCCAAAAGCCCGATATTGTAGTCCAATATTCGCTGGATGAAAAAGGTATTGCTCGTTTCGATGCTGTTGATAGGTCTCATGGCTCCCGCCGCCCATGCGCAGGAGCCCTACAAAGCCGCCTTGGGTGCACGCTTGGGCAACTATCTGGGCTTGACATTCAAGTACAATTTCAACGAGAAGTCCGCGCTCGAGATCTTGGGGGAAACGAGGAGAAAGAGTGCATTTCTCACCGGTTTGTATGAATACCACATCGGCTTCAATGCCGTCGACGGCTTGCGGCTCTACCTCGGCGGCGGCGCCCATGTGGGCTATGCCAACGTCTATTTCATCAACGACGTGACCGGCACGCGCCACTCGACCGTGATCGGTGGCCTAGACCTGATCGCCGGCCTGGAATATACCTTTGAGCGAGCCCCGATCAACCTCAGCTTCGATTACAAGCCCGGCATGTATTATTGGGACAAAGTGCGGTTCACCGACAACAATTTTGCGCTGTCGATCCGCTACTGCTTCGGGCAGTAGGCCGAGCAAGGTTTTGGAGCCCCTCGCACAGCGGGACGCACAACAGGCGGTTGATCCGGCGAATATTGTGCTGCATCAGGATCAATTCCATCATCACCCATTCCAAAAATGAAATACCTTCTTTGTTTACTCGCATCGTTTCTGGCCATCAGCGTCTATTCACAACCCACGCTGCCGGTTGTGAGGGCAAATTCCAGGAATGTCGCGGTGAACGATGGCGGCTATCTGGAGCGCAATGCCTGGACGCTTGCGCCCGAGGCGAAGCCTGACGTCTACACATCCACACGGTCCCTCAAATCCAAATGGGTCACCTTCATCACCGACATCGACTCGATCAGGGTCAGGGTGAAGCCCGGGACGGTCTATGATTTTGTGATTTTGCTGCAGGGCAAGGACAGTTGTTTTACCCAAATCAGAAGCGCTGTTTCGGAGGAAAGTTGGAAGGCAAAACGAGGGTTCCGCCGCGACACGATCCCATTTACGCTCAGCGACGTCGATGCCATCCAAGTGGTGGCCGTCGTCAATGGCACGGATACCCTGAACCTGCATTTGGACCTGGGTTCGCTGGACTTTCGACTCACGAGGGAAGCCATCCTGCAAAAAACACACTTGATGGGCAATCAACCCGATGCCTTGTCTGGCAAGGCGAAGCCCGATTACAACAACATGATGGAAGTCAAGGAGATCCAAATCGGGATGCTGTCCTGGAAAAATCCACACGTGCAGGCTGCCAACAACGCTGCGAGCGGGACAGATGGCAGGTTTGGTTGGCGCGTATGGGATGGCAAGGTGATCGAGATCGACTATGACAGCAGCTATATTGTGGTACATGACCGGCTGCCCAGGATCCCAAGTAGTTTTGCCAAATCAGACATCCGCTTCATTCAATCGCTCCTGTGCATCCAAGCCTCCATCGAGATCGCAAAGCAACGGTACGAAGGCAATTTTTTGATGGATACCGGCTCCAATTTGTCGATGGTTTTGGACGAACAGTGGATGCACAATATGCAGGTGCCGCAAAACCTCAACGTGATCAAGCAGCTGACCTTCAGCGATGGTGCGGGAAACAAATATGAAACGCATATTGTCTCGGTGCCTGCCGTGACCATCAATGGTTGGAGGTTGGAAAACATCCCCGCTTCACAACTCAGCGGCAGCAGCCCCGTGGGGTTTGAAATGAACTATTTCGGCAACGACCTGCTCAAGCGGTTCAATGCCATCGTCGATCTTCGCACGGACCACATTTACCTCAAGGCCAATCATCTGATCAACCTACCCTACAAAAACGGCGCGCCGTGATGGCAGGGTGAGGGAAATGGGTTTGGCGCTGGTCTGGGAGTTTGGTCAAGGAAATGGGGTTTGGCGCTGGTCGGGGAGTTTGGCAATGGATAAGCCCGTGGTTTTGGTGTGCGTTTGGGCCTATCAACATTCGAAAACGATGCTGCGTACCGCAAGGCGGTAGCGTCGCACCTGCGGTATTGGCTTGCAACCATGTTATTCGATTCAGAGCCATCCACAGCTTGCGGGCACGCGGTGAGCACTTGCCCGGATGCCCGCCAAACTGATCAGTAGATTGAATTTCTATTCCTCAACATGCTGTCCTTCAGTCTTCCGAGTAGCGTATCCTTTCATCTCCTTCCAAGTCACTGAGATAGATTTCCAGGCTCATGGGAACGTAGAGCGCGATCGCCGACAGGCACAGCCGACCACGTTTTTGAGCATCCATGACAAAGAGCGATATCCCTCTCTGTGGGAAAACCCATAACTGAGCGGGCGCAAACCGGTGGTCCTGCGGAAGTATCTTTTTCGCTGCCGGGGCACCCCAAAGCTGCTCCAGTTCACTGGCGCTCTGCGTCAGTACTGCATCTTCCAACCGCAGCAGGGCGACCTTTCCAAGGCTGTCCGCAAGGACTTGCAGTGGCTGTGATTGGTGTGTCAATGGAAACGAATATGAGAGAAGCGCCTGTGAACCGAGCCGATCAGGCAGGGGTTCGCCCTTTGGCTGCCATACCTTGAGGATGTCGGCCATCTTCCATGCAGGAGACCAACCATCCCACGTTGCCAACGCACCTTGGTCGATACTTTCCAGCGCTTGCGCTAGACTTTTGTTTTCTTCCTTCACTGATTTCTGTTTTGAATGAAAGTGACTACAGCTGCTGAGACCGATGACCAATGTACATAGGCACAGGAGCAACCGCCTCCCTGTATAAAGATGGCTGATCATGAGGTCGGCATGCCAATCTTGTCCACCTCTCCCTTGAAATAGGCGGCCTTGGCATTTTCCTGGCCTACTTGTGATGTAATCCTTGCAAACTGCTCCATCTGATCGTATCCGGAGTGCGCCGGAATCACCGTGGCGTCGTAAGGATAGGCGGCGCCTTCGATGTTTTCGCGCAGGGTTGCATTGCCAGAGGAAAAACGCAAGGGAATTTGTTGTGATTCGTCAAAGCCATCATTTCAACCGCTTCATCCCCAGCACATACACCAAAAACGCAACCCCAAATCCCGAGAACCAGCTCATTTTGTAAAGAAATTCCAAGGCCGGCACGAAGTAGCCGATCAATGCGACGGCCATTCCCAGCACCATCGCCAACATGGCGACGGGATTGAATCCGCTGGCATAGGTGTAGGCACCCTTGAGCTTGAAGAGCTCGGCGACTTGCAGGGTTTTGTGGCGCACCACGAAGTAGTCGGCGATCATGATCCCAAGGACCGGGCCGAGCAATCCGCTGACAAAAACCAGGGCGGGGGCGATCGAATTCATCATCCACCAGGGGCAGATCAAGATGCCGATGATGCCGGTGAGCGTGCCGCCGGTCTTGAAGCTGATGGATTTGGGGCTGATGTTGCTGAAGGCATTGGCCGGAGCGATCACGTTGGCGGCGATGTTGGTGCTGAGCGTGGCGATGAGCATCATGATCTGTGCTAGGATCACGACAACGGGGTTTTCAAAGCGGGAAAGCAAGGTCACGGGATCCCATGGGGCATCGTCGGCGACGAGTACGTCCTTGAAGTTCACGACGGCGGCGCAGGTCACGAAGATGCCGACAAAGCTGTAGAGCATCATGGTGCCCGGCAACCCCAGGAATTGGCCGCGCATCTGGGCCTTTTGGGTTGTGGTGTAGCGGGTGATGTCGGCAATGCTCAGCGACATTGTGGCCCAAAAGCCGACCATGCCCGTGAAGGCGAGGATGTACACCCAGAGCATGCCGCCGGTGCTGCTCGGGGCTGCCACTTCCAACTTGAGCTCGATGGGCTTGGAATACAGGTAGCCTCCATCTGCTTTTGCAGCACGCAAGGTGATCCTGGCCGTGGAACCCTCGGCCATCGGAACCGCCTCAGCGTCATCGGGAAACGTCACTTCGGCCGCATTGGGCGCTATCGGAATCCATCGGTCATCGGTGGCATTGCCGATCTCGACCTTGAAAGCATCTGCCTTGTTGATCCCATCCACGTCATGGATGGGGCGAATGTGGATCACATTTGCAGCATATTCCGCAGCAGGCCGCTCCAATTGCTTGCTCTGATCCAAGACGATCCCAAATCCGCCAGCCGTCACGACACCCCAGACGATGAGGGCGATGCCCATCACGATGAGGATCGGGGCACTGTATTCCTCCAGCCATTTGATGCTCTCGGTGCCTTTCCAGACGAAATACATGTTGATCACCCAAAACACGGCGAAGCCGATGAATTCACCCAAATTGAGGCCGTTGGGATCGGGATCGGTGCCACCCGTGGCAGCATTCCAGATGGCGTAGCAGGCGAGTCCGCCGACCCAGGTTTGGATCCCAAACCAGCCGCAAGCCACGATAGCCCGCAAAATGGCGGGCAGGTGGATGCCATGGATGCCAAAAGCCGCCCTTCCCAGCACTGGAAATGGAACTCCGTATTTGACCCCGGCGTGGCCATTGAGGACCATGGGTATGGTGATCACAAGATTGGCGAGGCCGATCACGATCAATGCCGCGTACCAGCTCATGCCGACCCTGATCATATAGGATGCCAGCATGTAAGTCGGGATGCACACGGCCATCCCCACCCAGACGAATGCTAGGTGCCAGGTATTCCAGGTGCGCTTCTCGGCTGGCACGGGCGCCAGGTCCTCGCTGTAAAGCGGTGAGCCAGTGACGTCTTCTTCCAGCGCGACAAATTCTTCTTTCATGCGTTTCCTCAACTATCGGTTTACAATTGCAGCACGAATCAGCTCGAATCTCGCATCGACGACCTGGAATGCAGCGAAGCTAGGCCCCGCAGGCGCAATCCATCTCAATTATTCACCCTTGGGTGCTGCCGGCTCGGGCTTACGATTTTTTAATTCTTCGTTGAGCATGTACAAGGCCGTGCCGCTGTCGCCGATCATGCGGAGCTTTTGCAAAATATGACGCACGAGATCTTCTTCCTCGACCTGCTCGGTCACAAACCACTGCAAAAATGACTGGGTTGCAAAATCACCCAACTCGACCGCCTTTTTCATCAACATGTTGATGTTTTCGGTGACGTGTTGCTCGGCCTTGAGCGTAAACTCAAACACCTCCACAAGCGTACCAAACTCCGTCTGAGGCTTGGGCAGGGCACCCATCGTGATCTTGCCGTCGATGCGGTGCAGGTAATCAAATTGTTTCATCGCATGGGCCATCTCCTCCTGTGCCTGGATGCGGAAGAAGTTGGCGAATCCGTCCAGGTTCTTGTCTTCAAAATAAGAACAAACAGCCAAATATTGCATTGCTGAAAACATCTCCCTGTGGAATTGTTCGTTCAGCAGTTTTTCCATTTCTGTCTTGACCATAAGATATGAATAACGATTATTGATTTGAAATTAGAAATCAAAGCGAAAAATATGATAACTGGAGATTAGTCACAATTGTTGAATGAGTGGAGCGCTCAATTGAGCAACGATGATGACGCATTCCCAAAAGCACATTTCCAATTGCGGATCCCCCCACGCTGCTAGACACAATATTCATCCGCAATATCCAAGATCTTGTCGATGATATCCAGCCCCTCGT
>JANMIM010001073.1:0-2615 GCA_031375795.1 Bacteroidota bacterium | reverse complement strand
GAAGCGGGCTGCCTGCACCTCGTCTTGCTTCACCTTGGCTTCAGCTGCCGCAATATTTGCCTCGACTTGCAACAATGCCGGTGCGTCATTGGCTGCATTTTGCCGCGCAATGCTGAGCAATTGCTGGGCACTCCCCGAGCTGATTTTGTTTTGTGGGTTGTCGATCACCGCAAGCACTTGGCCCGCTTGCACAAGATCGCCCTCCTCGATGCCCAGCGCGATGAGGTAACCGTCGTTTTGGGCGGTGAGGTTGTATTGGCTTTCAGGCTCCAAGATGCCCGTCGCAAATACATACTCCGTGATGTCGCGGCGCTCGACCTTGGTTTCTTGTTGCTTTTTGCCGCATGCGCTCAAGAGCAGGGCCACTGCACTCAGCAAGACGATATTGCGATTCAATTTCATATTTCAAAAAAGATTAGGGCATGGTAAAATGAAGGATGGAATGGGTGTGGACGGCCGCAGGAGTCGGGGATTATTCATTGCCAATCTCTTGGTTGAGCCTCAGTTTGGCCAATTGCAGATACTGGTTCCATTCTGCAGTGACCACCGCCAACCCGGCATTGAACCAGTCGACAAATGCATTGATCAAGACATCTTCGGTGATGAGGCCTTCGTGGTAATTTCGCATCGCAGCTTCGTGATTTTCCAGCTTGTACTTTTCGATGATCTTTGCGTTGTCGATGGCTTGCGTGGCGCGCTCGAGCTCGAGGTTCAATTGCTCGTTTTGGATGGCTTCCTGGCGCGCCACCTGCTGGGCATTGATTTCCTTCATTTTCAGGTTGATGCGGTATTCCTCTGCCTGCGACCAAAGCCGGGTCTCTGTCGGCAGGGGCACCGACATCTTCAAGCCCACATATTGCGATTTGATCCAAATGGCGGAATTGAAGACAGCCTCGTTGCTGTTTTGCTGCCAATTGAATCCCGCCACGACGGAAACCGTGGGCAGAAATGCCAATCGATTGGCGCGCAATTCCGAGCGCTGCAGGTCCACTTGCAAGGCTGCCTGACGCAGTTGCAGTTGGCTCGTGGCGAGGCGCGAGGTCGGCGGCGGACTCACGCGCGAGTCGTTGCCCGCAAATTGCAGGTGTTGCCCTTGTGGCAGGCCCACAAGCGTCGCGAGGGTCAGCAAGGCTTGCTCCTTTTTGGTGCCCAAGGCCTGCAAAAATTCCTCGAGGTTGGTGCGGTTCACGAGCGCATTGTTGAGGTCTTGTTTCCGCACAAGCCCCTCCTCGTAGCGGCGGCGCACCATCTCAACGATCTCGTCTGCATTTTCCAGATTCCTCGTCGTGGTAAGCCATTGCGCGGCGATGGAGCGTGCGTTGCAATAGGTGACCGCAATATTTTCATGGAGGCTGCGGCGATTGAGTGCATTGGTGACTTGGGTAAGCTCTGCACTCGCCTTGGCGCTGCCCACGCGCGCCCAAGTGCTGGGGTTGATGATGTCGAGTTGCGGCGCGATGGAGGCGACATTCACAAACTGCTGCCCAAAGGTGACCTGCCTGAAAGTGCCCGCCGGCCCTCCAAAAATCTCCGCCGGCAAGAAGTTCACCGGCAACGCATAATTGTCGGTGAGGCTGAAGGATGCCGCTCCCCGCAAATTCACCGTATTGGCAATGGCAGCTGCGGTTTGGAGGCGTGCGAGTTCGCTTTGCACCTGCGCACCCTGGTACACGGCGCTATGGGCATCGGCATAGTCGAGCAGGTCTTGGAGCGTGCTCAGGTGGATGATCTGAGCCATGCCATTTTGCGGCAACCACAGGATCCCCAGACACATTGCGATCAAAAAACTCCGGATGCGGAAACGAAAAATCTTTTTCATAGTGCGGCCATCCCTTTAGGATGATGCACAAGCTTACGGCTCCTACGCATCCGCACAAGGCCCAAATGCACCCAAGCGGACAAAATCGGCCCCGAGGCAGACAGGACCGATCCCAAAATTGTGCTGAATTCCACCTACCGCAGCACGGCCACCTTCAAATATTGGTTTTGTTCCCCCTGCTTCACCGCCAGCAAGTACACGCCGACCGGCAATAAACGCAGGTCGAGGGCCTCCTGCATGCGCCCCTGCACAGGCATCACATCCGCCGCCGCGACCTGCACACCTGCCGCGCTGTACACCCGCAGGCCGATGCTTTCATTGCCCCAAACCCTGCCCTGCACCGTGAACCAGCCCACAGTCGGATTGGGGTAGACGCTGACCTGCACTTGCTGCGAGGTCCCGTCGAGGCCGAGCAAGATGTCTGTCGGCGCGCAACTGGAGTCTGTGCCGCAGGCATTGGTGACCGTGAGGCAGACGATGAATTGGCCAAAGGTCGCGTAGGTGTGGCTGGGGTTTTGGAGGCTGGACGTCGCGCCATCGCCAAAGTCCCAGGCCCATGTGCTCGGCCCGTTGCTGCTGAGGTCGGTAAATGAGGCGGTCTGGCCTTGTACCAAGTTGCTGAAGGCCGCGATCGGCGCCGGGGCAATCGTGACCGTCAACGTCGCTGCCGCCGATGTGCCGCAGGAGTTGCTGGCCGTGACCGAGACGGTGCCTCCATTTGCCCCAGCCACCGCCGTGATCGAATTGGTCGTGGAGCTGCCCGTCCAGCCATTGGGGAGCGTCCATGTGTAGCTGG
>JANMIM010001058.1:0-1886 GCA_031375795.1 Bacteroidota bacterium | reverse complement strand
AGTTCTGTCACGCATTTTCGCAAGACGCGCATCTTGCTCAGCACCCTCAGCTTGCGCAAAATCTGGAATTTTGGCCTGCTCTTCTGGTCATTTCAGTGGGCGCGCCTGCTGCGCAAGCCCATTCACTGGGGGCAACCCGCCAAGATCGGGGTCGAGCCGACCACGAGTTGCAACTTGCGCTGCCCCGAGTGCCCCTCGGGGCTGCGGTCATTCACCCGCCCCACAGGCATGCTCGACCTCGCCTCCTTTGAGGCCATGGCAGACACCTTGCATGCCGATCTCGTGTACATGCTCCTCTACTTCCAAGGCGAACCCTACCTGAACCCCAACTTCCTGCCCATGGCGGCTTACGCCGCCAAGCGCAAGATCTATGTCGCGACGAGCACCAATGCGCATTACCTCACAGACCAAAACGCCAAGGCTACCGTGGAGAGCGGCATCCACGAGGTGGTGATCTCCATCGACGGCGCCACGCAGGAAACATACGAGCAGTACCGCGTGGGCGGCAACCTTGAAAAAGTAAAGGCAGGCACACGTCGCCTCGTGGCCTGGCGCGAAAAACTACAGTCACGCACGCCCTACATCGTGCTGCAATTTCTCGTCACGGGCGCCAATGAGCATGAAATCGCAGCGATACAGGCGCTTGGCAAGGAATTGGGCGTGGACAACGTCGTGCTCAAAACGGCCCAGATTTACGATTACGCCGATGGCAGCCCGCTCATTCCCAAAAACGAGCGCTATGCGAGGTACCGCAAGGGCCGCGACGGGAAGTATGCGTTGAAGAACCAGCTCAAAAACCAGTGCTGGAAACTGTGGATGGGCGCTGAAATCACCTGGGATGGCCGCGTGTTGCCTTGCTGCTTTGACAAGGATGCCCAATACGAGATGGGTCGCCTCCCGGAAACGGATTTTCAAACGATTTGGCGCAGTCCTTCCTACAAGAATTTTAGGGGCAAACTCGTGCAGTCCCGTGCCAGCATCGACATCTGCACCAATTGCTCAGAAGGGACCGAGATCTGGGCCTGATCGGCTCAGGAGAATTTTCATCCCTGCAACCCAGAGATAGGCCTCAGGTATCTAGTCTTCAAATGAAGACCAGATGCGCAAATTAATCCTTGAGATTCGAGACTTTTGGAAGGAAGATTTTCACTGGGCGACCTACCTGGGGACGGGCCTTTTTCTGGCACTCGCGATTTTCTTCAATTACAACTTTGGGTTGGCAGACCGTTGGCTCTACCCTGTGCGGCCAGATGGATGGCAATTTTTGCGATTTGTGGCCTTTTTCGGGCTGCCTTATGGTTTTGTTCTCGCTTGGCAGGGCCTTTTAGGGCGCTACCGCGATGCCAATTTTGATCTCAAGATGTGGATCGCAATGGCCTTGGCGATTTTGGCGGTGGCATTTACGGCATGGTTTCCATGGCACACTGCCCTAGCCAAGCTTTTTTTTTCCGCCGAGCATTTTAAGTGGGGAAACAAGCTGTTGTGGTGCCTGAAGCGATTGCCTTTCTCCGTTTTGCCTATCCTGTTGTACTGGGGGTGCATGGAGCGGGAAAAATTCGGTTGTTATGGCTTGTGGGGCGGAAAACTCGATTTCAGGCCTTATTTGTGGACGTTGCTCAGCGTCTTGCCGGTCATCATCGCAGTATCCTTCTTGCCTGATTTTCAGAGGGCCTATCCTTTTTTCATGCCAGCATCGACTGAAACGGCAGCGACACTTTGGTGGAAGATAGGCCTGTTTGAACTGAGTTATGGAAGCACATTTGTGGTGGTGGAGTGGGTGTTTCGAGGTTTTTTGGTGATCGGCTTGGCCAAGTGGCTGGGCCCACGCACCGTCTTGCCCATCGGCTTGCCCAAGTGAATGCAGCAATACATCGCCACCATGGGCA
>JANMIM010001011.1:0-1305 GCA_031375795.1 Bacteroidota bacterium | reverse complement strand
TGATGCTCTGGCTCGGCGACAACATCTACCTGACCGAGGCCGACTGGAATACCCGCACGGGCATCCAATACCGCTACACCAAGTCGCGCAGCTACAAGGTGCTGCAACCCCTGCTCGCCCAGATGCCGCACTATGCCATCTGGGACGACCATGACTACGGCCCCAACGATGCCGACCGCAGCTTTGTGCACAAGGACCTGACCCTGGCCGAATTCAAGAATTTCTGGGCAAATCCAAGCTATGGCGTGCATGGCCTGGGTGGCCTCACAAGCATGTTTCAGTGGAGCGACTGTGACTTCTTTTTGCTAGACGACCGCTGGTTTCGTTCGCCGCTGGGCCGCAAGACGACCGAGCGGGTGATGCTGGGCCATGCGCAGATCGAATGGCTGCTCGATGCCCTGCGCAGCAGCCAAGCCACCTTCAAGTTTGTGTGCGTGGGCAGCGTGGTCCTGAGCACGGCAGATGTGTATGAAAATTACATCCACGTGGCGCCCGACGAGCAGCGCAAATTGCTGGATGGCATCCAAGCCGAAGGCATCAGCGGTGTGATCTTCCTCACGGGCGACCGCCACCATACCGAGATGAGCAAATGGAAGCCGACAGGTGGCCTGCCGATCTACGACATCACCGTGTCACCGTTTACCTCGGGTTCATATCCCGGCGACGGCGACGCCAACAAGTTGCTGGTGCCCGGCACCGAATATGTGGGCCGCAACTATGCGACACTCGACGTGAGTGGCCCGCGCATGGACAGGCGCTTGGTGATCACGGTGAAAGACAGCGGAGGCAAGCAAGTCTGGCAGCAACAGATCGACGCCAAGGACATGCTGGTGAGGTAGGACAATGGGCGAACGAAAACGCGCTCAATTCGTTTGCAGTCACCTGATAATCAGGGTAAAAAAATACGGCATTTGTCAAATATTTTTTGCTTCGAGTGCGAATTTCTCCCCCAAAATGCTTACCTTTAGATCACTGGAGTACACCATTTGAGGCGTCTTCAGGGTTTCTTTTTCCCACCACAAAATGGATGATTAGTTATGAAAAACATCAACGCAGGCGTATTCTTTGGCGGATTGGTGATCTTCGGGTCAGCCTTGATCTACTCCTTGGTTTCGGGCAATAGCCTGCTCAATCCACAGACCGGCACTGGCGGCAACCTCACGATGGAGCGTGTGATCCTAGGCGTCCTCCTAGCCGCCTCCATCGGCCTGGCATTTTTCCTAGGCAGCAGGAGGAAGTGAAAAGTTTGAAAGTGAAAAGTGGCGAAACTGCTGAAGGAAGTGAAAAGTTTGAAAGTGAAAAGTG
>JANMIM010000967.1:0-2833 GCA_031375795.1 Bacteroidota bacterium | reverse complement strand
ACCGCCGCCGAATCCACCGACTGCTCCAGCAACACGCGCCGCGTCGATTCACAACTCAAGTCGTGGATGCCGTAGAGTTCCAAGGCGCCGTTGGGTTCGCCGCCGAGGCAGACGATGCGCGGGGCCCAGCTCGCGTGGTACAGCCGGGAGGCTTCCTTGCCCCGGTCGAACGAATTGCCCGAGAGCACAAAGATGGCATCGGTTTTTTCCAGCGCATCTTGCACGATCAGGAAATCGCCGGCCATGCGCAAAATCGGGCGGTGCAGCAGGCCGATCAGCAGCACCAAAACGGCGATGCCCAAAAAAATGCGCATTTTTTTGGCCCTTAACCAAGCCCGTGGATCATTGCCCATTGCCATCTCCACGCAAAGTACGTAAATCCGCACTATGAAGCGTATTTCCACGTATCGACTGCCGATGGCGGCTTTGGGTTTGCTCCTCGCAGCGCTCACTTTGTCGGTGGCCTGCAAGCACATCCCGGGTGCCCAGGAGCGGGCAGCAAACGACAAGGCCTATACCTATCTGGTCAAGGATTCCATCTTGCAGACCCAATTTCGCATTACCGACCGCGGACTCGAGCTGTTGGATACCGATACGGCCGACGCAGACCGGGCGCCTGAGGCCGTGATCTACTGGAATGAGGTGCCG
Source organism: Bacteroidota bacterium (assembly GCA_031375795.1). Lineage (GTDB taxonomy): Bacteria > Bacteroidota > Bacteroidia > J057 > JADKCL01 > JADKCL01. The sequence goes on along the minus strand of JANMIM010000967.1, from coordinate 2,185 downwards.
CTGTTCAAGCGCATGGTCGCTGCCCTGCCGATCGACACATTGCTCAGGCACTACGTGACCAAGGGAGAAAACCGATGGGACCAAAAGCAATTTTCAGCATTGCCCGACCCGATTCCAGCATTTGTCTACAATCCCAAGGCCGCCAAGCCCCTGCAAGGACTGCGCGTGGCCCTGGACCCTGGCCACGTGGGCGGCTCCATGGACTACGCCCAATTCATGGAGGAAAAATATGTGCGCATCATGCCCGACGCCGAGAACGGCTACACCGAGGAGATCGGCTTTTGTGAGGGGAATCTGGCATTGGGGACGGCGCTGGTCTTGGCGGACAACCTGCGGGCGCTGGGGGCGGAGGTCATGCTCACCAGGCAGGTCGAGGGACTGAATGCGTTTGGGATGAATTTTGAGCAATGGCTGGACCACGAGGTCGAGCGCCATGAAAAGTGGTTGGCGGACCATGGTCAGCTCGTGGATGCGCCGGGGCGTGACATTTGGCGTCTGCGCTGCGCAGGTGCCAATTATGTGCGTGACTTTCACATCGAGGAAAAGGATGCGGATTTTTGGCGCATCAAGGCGAGCCTGGCGCAGATCCACCGCATCGCATTCCTCAAGGCCGAGTTTGTGCAGCGCGCCAAGTTGATCAACGATTTTCACCCACACCTCACGTTCATCATCCACTACAACGTCGGCGCCAACAATTCCTCCGCCCAAGACGGCTACCGCAAGGCGATCCCCGACAACTATTGCATGGCCTTCATCCCGGGTGCCTTCATGGCAGGTGAATTGAAGGAACCCGGCGACCGGCTTGCATTTGCCGCCAAGCTGCTCACCGATGACTTGGCCTCCTCGCAGCGCCTTAGCGCCGCGGTTGTGCACGCCCATGAGACGAGGCTCCGTGTGCCGGTGATGGAATGGGACGACCGATTGACCTACCTCAAAAACGCCTCCCTGCGCACGCCGGAGCGTGGAGTATTTTCCCGCAACCTGCAGCTCACCCGCCTCATCAACGGGACCCTGTGCTTTGGCGAGAGCCTCTGCCAAGACAATTTCATCGAGGCCAAGCAGCTCAATGCCAAGGACTTCACGCCACCAGGCATGACGACGCCCGTGCCCAACCGCGTACGCGAGGTGGCCGACACATACCAAGCCGGCCTCATCGCGTGGCTCCAGGCCCAGTGACCGATCGTCCCCAATTTGCGGCACCTCTGCGGCGTTTCCACAGGCCATGCTGGATCGATGCCCGCCGATGGCAACTTGGGAGGGTGTAAATTTGCAACAATGAAAACCGAAACGCCCACGACGATGCAGGAGCACGTGTCCCTGCGCAGCTTGAACACCTTTGGACTGGAGGCATCCTGCCAGCATTATTTTCAGGCGTGCGATGAGGACGAATTGCGGTCATTTTTGAGGCAGCCATCTGTGCAGGCGATGCCCAAATCCATCCTGGGGGGCGGCTCCAACATCTTGCTGGTGGGCGATGTGCCAGGACTCGTGATCCACAACCGTCTCCTGGGGAGGCACCTTGTGGCCGAGGATGCAGGCTCGGTCGTGGTGGCGATCGGTGGTGGGGAGCCTTGGCACGACACCGTGTGCTGGACCTTGGCGCATGACTGGGGCGGATTGGAGAATCTGTCGCTGATCCCGGGCAGTGTGGGTGCCTCGCCGATTCAAAACATCGGGGCCTATGGCGTCGAGATCAAGGATGCGTTTGTGTCCCTGCGCGCCATGCACCTGCAGACCGGCGATGTGCGTGAATTTGATGCTGCGGAATGCGAATTCGGGTACCGCGACTCCATTTTCAAGCGTGGGCTCCGTGGGCAATACATCATCACGCAAGTGCGTTTTCGGTTGCAAAAGGCACCGCATGTGCTGCGCACCGACTACGGGGCGATCCAAGATGAATTGGGAAAGCTGGGCAAATCGGCGTTCTCGGTGCAAGACGTGAGCAAGGCTGTGATCGCGATCCGGCAGAGCAAATTGCCAGATCCAGCCCAGATCGGCAATGCGGGCAGTTTTTTCAAGAATCCCGAGATTCCCCTCGCCCAATTTGAGGCCCTCAAGGCGCAGCATCCCAGCTTGCCGGGCTATGTGGTCGATGCGGTGACCATGAAGATTCCGGCGGGTTGGCTCATCGAGCAAGCGGGATGGAAGGGCAAGCGCTTTGGCAACCATGGTGTGCATGCACAGC
>JANMIM010000943.1:0-3358 GCA_031375795.1 Bacteroidota bacterium | reverse complement strand
CGCCCCAACCCATCCAATACTTGGATCGGTCAACCCAGTGTCCCTTGGCAGCGGTATTCGATGGGAGCGATCGACATGAAATTTAGCGACTGTGACGGCGACAGCATCATCGACGACGACGACACCCTCGCCATCACGCTCAACTATGGCCTCACGCATACCAAGGCCTACATCCCCGTGGCGCGTGGCACGCTTGTGGACCCGCCGCTCAAGATGATCCTCCCCGACAGCGCCAGCGTAGGTGACACCATCTGGGCACCGATCGTGCTCGGTGACGCGACCGTGAACGCCAACAACATCTACGGCTACGCCTTCAGACTCCAATACGACGCCACCCTCATCGACAGCAGCACATTCTGGATCGAATTCAACAACAGCTGGATCGCCCCGGGCGGCAATCCCCTCGACATGTCACGCAACTTGCCGGCCTCCTACCTCTGCGACGCCGCCCAGGTTCGCACGACACATACGGCAGTCTCGGGCATGGGTGAGATCGCCCGGGCACACTTTGTGATCATCGACAACATCGACGGCAAGCGGGCTGCGGTGGACTCGGCTAGGCTGCACATCGACTTCATCGACGTGCGCATCATAGACCTCAACGGCGAGGTGATCGCCGTCGACGCACAGCCAGACTCAATGATGGTCTATGACAACACGGTGGATTTTTCGCACCACATCGCCGATGCCGTGGTCGAGATCTACCCCAATCCAGCACATGACCGCCTCACGATCAAGGCCATCGGGCAAGACCTGGAGCAAGTAGAGGTGCTGAGCCTGCAAGGGCAGTTGCTGATGGACCGCACCGAAATTCAAAACAACCGCCTCACGCTTGACATGAGCGAACTCGCCCAAGGCATGTACTTCGTGCGGGTAAAGGCGCAAGGAAATTGGACCGTGAAGCGTGTCGTGCTCGAGTGAGCAGGCCGCTGGTAGAGGATTATTGACCTCCGAATTTCAAAAAACGTCGACTTGTGAGGGTCGGCGTTTTTGTTTTGGGGGTAGGGAAATGTAGTTTAGGATTCGATGTCTTGAATCAATGTATCCACGATTTTTTGCTGTCTGGCGATAATATGGGCCTCATTCATTTGGATGCCATCGCCAGCTAAATCTCTTGTCATTGCCAATTTGGCCTGTGCATAGATTTTGCGTTTGGCGTCAAAGTCATAATTTTTCGCCCTCGAATTCATGCTTTGGGTGAGCAATGTAAAGTTGCCCAAGCAATTGCCTTTTTCTTTTCGAAAGGTTGCCGAAAAGTCCTTGGCCCAACGCGAATCAGGACTTGGATTTTGCGGAACAATATGCTCCAATGTAGCAATTCCGAAATCCAGCGATTGCTCGATCACATCTTGTGGTGCTTGGTTTTCTAAAGCCCAATAATATCTCATCATGAGAAGCTTGGCGGTCTCCATGTCCTTGGATTCTTCGAGTCGCTTCCTGAGATCAAATCCTCGGGGAATTTCCAGCTTGATGACGAAATATGCTGCGTGGTATTTTCCTGCATTGAGTTCCTTTACAGCATCATAAATCACGCTGGCACGAAAACGGTTGTTGGGCTCCAGTCTCACGAACAAAACATACCGCTCCAGTACACTTACAAATGACAATTGCTGATCAAGATCGCTCACGTTGCGAAATAGCGCCATCAATAGATTCAATATATACGTTGCGTTTCCGCTATTCATCAAAAACTGAACCCTGTTGCGAAGCAGCTTGTTGGGAAATTGCAGGTGAATGATCTGATTGTAAATGTCAAGGCTTCGCTCGATATCCTCGTAGAAAAGCTCCACCTTGGATTTCTGGAGCGTATCTTCAAAACCTCGATGGAAGATGCTTTTCTTCAGCTCATTGAACGCCGTGAATTCTTGATTTTTCCCCAATTTGCTTTCGACATAACGATTGATGAAATCTGGTCGAAAATCATAATCATCCTCCAAAACCCTCCACTTTTGGTTGGGATCCAAGGTTGCATAACGATCTGGAGATTTGGTCTTGAGTGCACTGAACTCCTTGATCAAGAAATTCCTGAAAAGATCCTTGTTGGACAGTGGAAGCCCACGGTTATTGAGGATTTCAAAAATATGGTAGGAATCCTCAAAAGTAGGCGATTGAATGCGTATCAGGGTGACTTTGTATTTGAGAAATTCAATGAATTCATTGAGTTGCAGTGCCAATTCATAAGTAAGAATCCCCCCGACCAAAAACTTCTGCCGCAGTTGCTCGATCAGGAATTCACGGTTATTGAAAAAACGTCCGGAAACTGTTTTCTGCTCCTCTGTCGCATTTTCTAAGTTGAGTAGGGAGATATCACCGCACTCCATTGCGGTCTTCAGGACATCATCATAGTCAAACCCACCAAATCGAGCGATCTTTACTTTTTTTTCCTGGGTAATGGCACCAAATATTTTCTTGTTGAAGACCAATGAATCGATCACGGTCTCCGCATCCCTGATGAAGTTTTGCAACTCCTCGACACGTTCGGCCTGAAGATTTTTCTTGAGCGCCACCTCAGCAAGGAGACACTTGATTGCGACAAACAATATCGTGAGTGTCGTAAGTCGCTGTTGCCCGTCGACCACCTCAAACTCACGCTTGACGGTTTCATCCCCGATCACCACCATCGACCCCATGAAATAAATTCCCGAGTCCTTGCTTTCAAAGAATTCGATCAGGTCTTGCCACATGACATTGACCTGATTGTTTTTGTCGCTCTTGCCGATGCAGTCCCAAGAGTAGGGGCGCTGATACTCTGGAATGATATAAGTGATATCATTTCCGAAGAAATCGTTCAGAACCTTCTGTTCAGGAATAAATTTCATATTTGATCGACCATCTAGACGTTACGAATTTCGCAATTTTTGTGGTGATCGGCAAACCGCCTGTGATCGCTCAATTTGGATACCCAGGATCCAACTCAGCCTGCATCGCGATCATGGCCCCGCGCACGCGCTCCACGAGTGCGGGCACGTCCTCGGGGGTCATGCCGACTGTGGGGATCGGTTCCAGGAAATATTGGGTGATGGTGCCGGGTATGATCTTCCCAAACTTGGCTTGCGGCATGATCTTGCGGGCATTGATGGTCACGATGGGCAAAACGGGGACTTGCGTCGCTACGGCCAGTTTGAAGGCCCCATCAAAAAAGGGCTGCATCGGTTCCTGTGTGCGGTTTTGGGTGCCTTCGGGATAGATCATCAGCGTTTCGCCGATTTGGATGCTCTCGACCATGCGCGTGAAGCTTGCCTTGCGGCTCTCGGGGCTGCTGCGGTCGACCATGACGCCCGAGGTCTTGAAAATGAAGCCCATGATCGGCACCCGCAGCAACTCGCGCTTGGCAAGCGTGCGAAAGGGCGCTCGGATG
>JANMIM010000897.1:0-2885 GCA_031375795.1 Bacteroidota bacterium | reverse complement strand
CCCATTTGAACTGGGCGTGTCCATATTTCTCGTCCTGATAAGGGTAGATGCCGGTGGCAAGGTGCTCGTTCGCAAGTTGGTGATCCAATGAGGGCGTAGCCATCATGGAAATGGGCCTGTGTTTGCAGCACAGGCCCATTTCCATTCATGAATCGACCAACCTACAAGGATCGGAATCAGCCTCTGTCTGGCGTCACTTGGACGCCTTTCCAAAAAGCCACGTATCCCTTGACCAAGCTGGCTGCAGGTTTGGGATCTGGATAATACCAAGCAGCATCCGCATTCACCTTGCCATCCACCTCGACATTGTAATAGCTGGCCGTCCCTTTCCAGGCGCAAACCGTATGGGTATCGCTTGGTGAGAAGTGAGCTTTTGTGAGACTATCCATCGGGAAATAATGGTTTCCCTCCACAATGACGGTGGCATCACTGTCGGCAAGCACCTTGCCATTCCATATTGCTTTCATAACTAGTAGTTTATACGCGGTGATGGTCGGCTTTCCACTGCTTGATCGCCTTTTTGATGTCATCAACCTTGGTGCCTTCGGCGGCAGCTTTGGCAGACAATTCTACAAATTCTTCATCGGGAGCAAAGCGCAGGGCAATGATCTGGGACAATTTGAGGCGACTGTCGTGGGGCTTGCCGGTGAGCAGGTAATGCCTGAAGTTCTCCTCTGCACGAATCGCACGGTCTTGGGCCTTGATCGCAAACTGCCGCGCATACCATCCAAGGAGCAGCAGGGTCATCCCGGTACCCACAAATAACAAGCCTGGGTAAATGTTTTGTGGGCACTCACAGAAGCAATATACGATTCCGCCGACGAATACAGAGAACGCCACGAGCAGGGTGGTCCCGTGAAAGCCGGGTACCAAACGGCGATGTGTTTTGAAGTCTTGACTTTTTTCGCTCATTTTCAATAGCGTAGGGATGGGAGAACAACAGCTTTCGACGTGAAAGTGCCGACTATTGGAAAACAAACCAACGAGGGTTGCATTTGTTTGATTCCTGGGAAGAATGTGGTTTCAAATTGCAAGGGGAATGAAAGCCAAAAAAGCCAAGCGATGCCTGGCTTTTGAGTGCATGTCCCGTCGAGATCCTACAGCTTGCCAGCATGCGCTGCAACGCAGTTGCCTTGGTTGTCGACAAAGATGGTCATGTAGCCGATCTCGGGGGTGATCATCATCGGGCCCATGAGGATCTTGCCGCCATTGGCTTCGATGCGGTCAGAGACGGCCTGCAGGCTGGGATTGGCATTGAGATAGACCATCGTGCCATCCATGCCAGGCTTGCGCATCTGGCCCTGCACAAGTGCGCCGCCGACCTTGCCTTCGCCCGATGGGAAGTAAGCCATTTGTGAGCCGCCCATTTCGGCGATCGGAGCCATTTGCATCGCAAACACGGCCTCGTAAAATTTTACCGAAGCGGCAATGTCGAGTGTTGCGATTTCAAACCAATTCAGTGCATTCGAATTCTTATCCATAAAAGTATGCGTAATTAGAAGTGTGACAATTCATTGGGGCCCGCTATCGGGCAAGGAATGCGTCGAGGTTCGCCAAGATATCGGTCCATCCTTGGGTCCGTCCACGTGGGTCGATCACCTTTTGCAGCACTTGCAACACGGTGACCTCAGTCCCTGCGGCCACCTCGTTGAAACTCACCGTCACGACCGAGTCGCCCGCAGCCCCCAAGTCAGGATCAAAAATGAAGGTGTAGACCAATCGCTCAAAGGGGGTGATTTCCTGGAAAAAGCCACGCGTCCAGAGCCTTCCAAATCGCTCGGAAATCAACTCAATGTCAAATTTTCCGCCGACAACTGGCTCGACCTGCAAATCACCCACCACCATATCGCGAGGCCCATACCAATGGCGCAATGTTGCAGGACTCAAAAAGGCAGCAAATACCTTCTCGGCCGGATGCTTGTATACCCGCTGGCACCGCACCATGGATCCGGGGGCCTCATTCATTTTGTGTCCTCCTTTTCATGGTTGGCATCCAGATACGTTTCCAAGGCATCCAATCCATCGTTCCAAAATCGGTGCTGTCGCTCAATCCATTTCAATGCGTCTTGCATGGTCGTGGGGTCAAATTTACAGATCACAAACCGGCCTTCCTTCGTGCGGCGGAGCAGTCCCGATCGGTCCAGGACTTTTAAATGCTTGGACACCGCCGGCAAGCTCATTTGAAATTCCTTTGCCAGCTCCATGACCGTGCAGTCTTTGTCGCGCACCTGCTCCAGGATGCTGCGACGTGTGCGGTCAGAAAGCGCCGCAAATACCAAATCCAGTTGTGCCTCGTATTTTTCCACAATTGAGCGATGGATGTTGTTTCGAAGTAAGACAATTTTCATCACTTAACCAAATGGTTTATTATTATTTTTTTCTACCAGGCGAGTTTGAGCAAAAGGAATAGGCGAGTGTTCCCCCGACGCAGCTTGCGAGGACCGACGAACGGATGCCGCACACCCCAAAGCGCCGCGGCCTCGTGTAACGCGAGGACAAAATGCGGCGATCCGCAGATTCACCCCAAAAGTGAATTAGCTACGCTGAACTTACGTTTCTGAAAATTCTGCTCAACAAAGATCTGGGCCGCATGCGCGGCCCAGAATGAACACTTTGAATTAGAAAAAGCTGCGTTTCAAAAAGAATTCAAATCCATCTGCGGCATGATGATCATGGCCTTGACCACGGTCTCCCCGAGCTCATATCCATCCACATGTATGATGTACACGCCGCCGGCGACCGGCACGCCACTTTGGTTTTTCAGGTCCCATTGCTGCTCTGGCGCGTCGGAGTCCTTGTCATAGGAGCGCACGAGCGTACCACTCAGGTTGAAGATCTTGATCTTCACCTTGGGTGGCAGGTTGGTGATCTTCACGATGGTCTGC
>JANMIM010000876.1:0-1099 GCA_031375795.1 Bacteroidota bacterium | reverse complement strand
AGCCCCACATCTCTGCGGGGCTCTCTCAAAAAGATAAAATCTTTTCTTAGCGGTTTTCCTTTGCGAAACCCAGAATACGGAACCCAGAATTCTGCGAATTCCGTAAATTCTGAGAATTCTGATTACCTGTTTTCGATTGCGACGAAGGGCCTCGAGGTTTCGCCGGTGTAGATCTGACGTGGACGGCCGATGGGCTCGCCGCCGTCGCGCATTTCCTTCCATTGTGCCATCCAACCTGGGAGTCGGCCGAGCGCAAACATCACGGTGAACATCTCGGTAGGGATACCCAGTGCACGGTAGATGATGCCACTGTAGAAGTCCACGTTGGGGTACAGCTTGCGGCTCTTGAAGTAGTCGTCGTTGAGGGCGGCTTCTTCGAGGTCTTTGGCAATCTGCAACACAGGATCGTTGATGCCCAGCTTGGCGAGGATGCTGTCGCAAGCCTTTTTGATGATGCGGGCGCGTGGGTCAAAGTTTTTGTACACGCGGTGACCGAAGCCCATGAGGCGGAAGTCGTCGTCCTTGTCCTTGGCTTTGAGGATCCACTTGGCGGTGTCGCCGCCGTCGGCCTTGATCTGCTCGAGCATCTCGATCACCTCTTGGTTGGCGACGCCGTGGAGCGGACCCCAGAGGGCCGTGATGCCTGCGGCGACGCTGGCATAGAGGTTGGCGTGGCTGGAGCCGACGATGCGCACGGTCGAGGTGGAGCAGTTTTGCTCGTGGTCGGCGTGCAGGATCAGCAGCGTATTGAGGGCCTCATTGACGATGGGGTCTGGCGTGTATTCCTTGCCGAGGGCGCCATACATCATCTGCAGGAAGCTGCCGACGTAGTCGAGGCGGTTGTCGGGTTGCAACAGTTGCTCGCCCTGACCCTTGCGGTAGATGGCGGCAGCGATGCCCGAGAAATTGCCCATGAGGCGGTCCATGGTGCGGGCCACTTTTTCAGGGGTATAGTCGTCGTCGCTGGCGGGATAGAATCCTGAGAGTGCAACTGTCGCCGCGCTCAGCATGGCCATGGGGTGCATGGACTTGGGCATGGCGTTGATGAATGCGCCCATGCCTTCTGGCAATGCATTTTGAGCCTTGAGGCCCAGCACGT
>JANMIM010000872.1:0-2603 GCA_031375795.1 Bacteroidota bacterium | reverse complement strand
CTGCCGCTCACGATGAGTTCGGCGACGAGTTTCACGTGCTGGGCAAATGGATTTTGCGGATATTCAGCCTTGCTGGCGTAGATCTTGCTTTGTGCATGCAAGTAGGCTGCGCTTTCACTGGTCTCCACGAGGGTCTTGTGGAGGTAGGCGAGCGTGGGATGATCGTCGTGAGCAGGCGGCGTTTGCGATGCGATGGCATGAAAAAAAGGTTCGTGCGTATTGCGGTACAATTGCGCGATGTTGGTGAGGGCGATGCCGTTTTTGTTTTTGCCTTTGAGGGCTAGGCTGAGGCCCTCATCGACCTCGATGGCATGGTAGGGCTTGCAATCGGGGCATTGTGCGTCGAGCAGGCGGCCGATCCAGCCGTCGTTCCAATACTGGTCGGCGGGGCTGGCAGTCTGCCAGATGTCCATGCTGCGAAAGTGGCTGCGGTTGGGATTGGGGTAGCCTACGCCATTGACGAGGGCGAGGTGCCCTGCATCGAATAGATCCTTGAGGCCCTCCATGCCGGGTGCCAAGGCGAGGTCGTCATCGAGCCGCAGACATTCGCCCTTGGCATGGGCGAGTTGGGGCCTGGCCTTGTAATAGAGGTCGTTTTGCCACGGCACGACGGTGTTGAGGCCATCGTTGCCGCCGCCGAGCTGGATCACGACGAGGACTTTGCCTTCATTCGCCCCTGCCAAGGCGTCATATTGCGCACTCCGCAGGAAGCGCGGCACAAACAGCATGGCGCTGGCCAAGGCTGATGCTTTGAGGAAATCTTTGCGGTTCATGCTCATTTCAGCTGGAATTCGGGGAGGGCCATGATGCGTAAGGCGAGGCTTTTGATCATTTCTAGTTTGCTCGCGGGGTCGGCAAATTTGCGGAGGTTGGCCATGTCGATGCGGTCTTGTGGCGCGACGATCAGGGCATCGACGAGGGCTTGGGGCACATCATCCATTGTCACGGTATCAAATGCGGAGAGAAACGACTTCCATTCCACGTCAGCCTTCATCTTTTTGGGGATATTGGTTTCCGAAATGTCGGGCCCCTCGTCGTCCAGGTCTGTTTTCACGGCGATTTCAAATTCGTCGGCGCCAAACAGCACGAGGGGCAGTTTCATGCGCAAGAGAAGGGTGGAGCTGTCGATCCACTGCGTACCGTTGGGCCACCCGGCGACATTGGGAGGGAAAAACAACATTTGCCCCAAGGATTGCTGGATCTTGAGCAAAAATGTCGTGTTGGGAAGCTCCATTTTGAGCAATCGCCTGTATTCGACCAGCAATTCGACGGGCGATTTCACGAGGGCGCCCAGGTGTTCGTCCGCATAAAACCAATCGGCCAAAAATAGATTGCGCAATGTTTTGCCGATGTTGAGTTGGCTTTGGACCAGCCAAGATTCGATTTCGGCGGTGTGCGCGTTCTCTGGGACAGGATTCACAAACCATGCATAGAGTTTGCGGGCGAGGTGCTTGGCCGTTTGTGGATGGTCGATGAGGATGTCGAGGACCGATTCGCCACTGAGACTGCCAGATTTGCCGAGCACAGCTTTTGGGCCCCCGTCGTGCTGCCGTGTGTTGAACTCATATTGGCCCTGTGCATTCACTTGCCAGCCAGTGAATGCCCTAGCGGCCTCCTTGACGTCATTTTCTGTGTAGTTGCCGATGCCCAGGGTGAAGAGTTCCATCACCTCGCGGGCAAAATTTTCATTGGGGTGGCCCTTTTTGTTTTGTTGGTTATTCAGGTAGATGAGCATGGCGGGATCCTTGGCGACGACATGCAGCAGATCGCCAAATTTGCCGAGTGCAAGGCGGCGCAGCGTATTGTTTTGCACCTGCATCAAGTAGCCAACCGGGACATTGGAGGCAAAGTGGTCGTGCCAAAACAAGGTGAGTTTTTCGCGCAATGGTGCCTTGGATTCCGCGATCTGCGCCAACCAATGCAGGTTCAGCTCCTTGAGATCCTTTTTGGAGCGCTCAAAAAGCACACCCAATTTGAACTTGCCGACTTCTTTTTCGTGGCCCTTGGTGGGGTCGGCGACAAGTTTGAGATCCACGATGGATGCAGCATCGCCAAAGAGGCGATCGACATGCCATTCGAGCGGCTTGGCTGCATTTTCCTTCAGAAATTGCGGCGTTTCGCCCCAAGCTGCCCGCAGGTACAGATGCTGGATTTTCCTTTGCCTCGCGCGCTCTTCGCTTCCTACGATACCTTTCATTCCCCCAATTTATGCAATGGACGCTGCAAAACGAAAATGGTTTAACCAGGGCCCGGGGCAATACGCATTTCAACTTTTCAGGAATCCCATTGCTTTCAGGCTTCCTCTTTTTCCCCCTGATCGGGATCGTCATGGCCCTGTGCGACAAATATGCCGGAGGCCCGTTCACTTTTCTGCTGCTCTTCAAGCTCGCCGCATTTCTACTCGTGCTTCTCTACGGCTCCGAGGTTCCCGGCATCACCGGCAATTTCTTTTCCAACACCGGTTTAGGCGATTGGATTTCATGCGGCGCGTTGTTTGCGCCGTTTTTGGCGATGTTTTTTCTGGATAAGCGTATCTGAGGGGGGGATGAAGGTCATTCCAAGCTCAGATGCATTCTGAACCGATGAACGCAGGATCTCTGTTT
>JANMIM010001419.1:0-1803 GCA_031375795.1 Bacteroidota bacterium | reverse complement strand
GCTCGCCAGCGCGAGCAGGCAATGCAAGAGCTTCATTCCCCCAAAGCCCAATTGCGCAAAAGGACAGGCGACGAGGGTAAAAAAAGGCTTGCCCCAGTGGGACAGAAACAAGTCTGGGTGCGCAGGAGCCCATCGGGCGATTTGGAAGTGCATCACGCTGTCGCCGGCATCGTATGTGCCGCGACTGAGCAGGAGCACCACCATCGACAAGACAAAATAGCTGATCAGCCCGATAGGGACGAGCCGTTTTTCCATCACCGAGGTTTCAGCTTCGCCTTGCAAATTCATTGGCGGGCATCAGAAGGGGTCGGGGCCCATGTCGAGTGAATCGGGTCCCGAATAGTTGGTCATCGCATTCTCCAAGCGGGCAAAAATGTAGGAGCAAGGGATGAAAAACGGCTTGGAATGCACCTTGATGTACAATTCCTCGGCGTGCAGGGTGTAGCGATACTCGGCCTCGACCCCGATGTCTGCGCTATGGATGCGGCCCTCGTGGTGGTCTGGCATCGCCAATCCCAAGGCCCTCAGCTCCTTGCGGATGAAAGCCAATTTGTTTTCGCAGATGCCCGAGTAGGACTTTCCTTCGCAAGCCATTTCTGTATCCATTGGTGCACTAAATGAAAAATGCAGAACCTGTACAAAGTTCTGCATTTTTTGATCGCAAAGTAGCCTCAAATGGTCATGATCTCCGACTCTTTTTTCCGGAGGATTTCATCGACCCTGGCCACGAAGGCGTTGGTGTATTCCTGAACCCTTGCCTCTGCGGTCTTGATGGTGTCTTCAGAGACGCCGTCGGCCTTGAGCTTCTTGAGCTCCTCGTTGTGGTTTTGGCGAATCTTGCGGATGGCAATCTTGGCGTCCTCGCCCTCGTCCTTGGCCTGCTTCACGAGTTGCTTGCGGCGATCCTCGTTGAGTGCCGGGATGGGAATGCGAATCACATTTCCATCGTTGGAGGGATTGAAGCCCAGGTTGGCTTCCTTGATCGCACGCTCGATCGCCGCGATGCTCTTCCTGTCAAAGGGCTGTATCACCAGCATCCGTGCATCTTGCGTGGTGACCGTCGACAGCTGTTGCAAGGGCGTCGGGGCACCGTAATAATCGACCCGCACACCGTCCAACATCACCGGACTCGCCTTGCCTGCACGGATTTTTTGCAACTCGGCGTCCAGGTGGACGATCGTTTTTTTCATGGAGTCCTCTGCAGATTCGAGGACAAAGAGTACTTCATCTTCCATAATACAACAATACTCAACTTACGAGTGTACCAACAGCTTCGCCGAGAATGATCCTCTTGAGGTTGCCCGGCTCATTGATGTTGAACACAATGATAGGTAATTTATTTTCTTGACACAAAGTGAAGGCGGTCATGTCCATGACATTCAGTCGCTTGGAGAGCACGTCGTGAAAGCTCACCTCGTCAAACTTGAGCGCATCTGGAAACTTCTCGGGGTCGGCGCTGTACACGCCGTCGACCTTGGTTCCCTTGAGCACGACACTGGCCTCGATCTCGATGGAGCGCAAGGCGGCAGCCGTGTCGGTCGTGAAGTAGGGATTGCCGGTACCTGCGCCGAGGATCACGATGCGATGCTTCTCCAGGTGACGAATCGCGCGGCGACGGATGTAGGGTTCGCACACGGCCTTGATTTCCAAGGCACTCATCACGCGGGTCTTGGCACCGAGGTTTTCCAGCGCATCTTGCAAGGCCATGGCATTGATCACCGTAGCCAGCATGCCCATGTAGTCGCCTTGGGCACGGTCCATGCCGCCCTCTTCCAATTGTATGCCCCTGAAGATGTTGCCGCC
>JANMIM010000815.1:0-3941 GCA_031375795.1 Bacteroidota bacterium | reverse complement strand
TCCATTTTCAGAAAAATTCATGGTCTTAATCGATGGAAAATCGTAGGGACTCAATCTGAAGATTTAACCAAATGAAATCGATGAAAAATTGGTGCTTCAACTGGCGGATGAGTTGCATTTTCGCGACCATCAACATAACATTGGTGGCCTGCGTGCCGACGATTCCCGATCCAGATGCATTGGAAAAGGCTGCTTTCGAGGCCCGAACCATGCTCCAAGACTACCAAGCTGCAGTGCGGGAGGGTGGTCTCTTGGCTGAATTTGAATTTTTGGACTCATCCAAGGACTTTTTTTGGATTCCGCCTGGTGCTACGGCTGCAAAGGATTTCGCAACGGTAAAAGCAGAAATCACAGCAAATGCAAAGGGGCTCGACTCCATTTCCTGCGAATGGACGAGCCTGGAAATTCATCCATTGACTGTTCAAATTATGACCTATGCAGGGAAAATGACTGCGTTTTCCATTTCCGAGGCGGGCGATACATCCTCGGCAAAGTTGATCGAATCAGGTACCCTTGTGAGGCGTGCCAACGGTTGGAAGCTGCTGAGTGGGCAGACCTCGGTGGTGGCTGAATGAGATTTTGCCTTCGCGACGCCGTTGCAGGCTGCTCCAGCAAGCTGCTGCATTGCCCGATCCTTTTCGACCCAATTTTCGTAGATTCAAACGATGCGATACCTTCTCCTGATCAGTCTTGCCTTCGCCTGCTTATCCTTGCAGGCGCAACCGGGCCACGTCTATGCCACCGTGGCGCAGCGCAAAGCCTTCTTCACACAACTCGCTGCAAAATATGGTTCGCCCGCAATCCGCGAAATCTTCGGCAGCGACAAAGCCGATGACTTTGAAGATTATGTCAAAGGCCATACAGAAGCAGAATTGATCGCACGCTACGGCACGATCATCCACGAATTGCTGCATGGTTACGACGGTGCGGAAATGGATGCCCTCCATTATTTCATTTCGCCAAATTGCATGGTCAAGGTGCCGATCGGTAAATATTACAATTCCAAGGAGCTCAATGGCTTGGTGCGCGCAGGTACTCAAGACAGCGTTTTTCGTTATGGCCTCTACATAGGTGGTAAGAGCGACCTCCATGGCATGGCAGTCGACCTCAACAAAACCGAGGCTTCCGAAGTCATGTCTGTCCAATTGGGTATTTACGGCATCATCGAGGAATACAATGCCTATTACCATGACAACCAGGCCGTCTACGAACTCTATGAATATTACGTGAAGGCATACGGCGCCGCCGACAAGAAGGCAATGAGCGAATACATGGAACTGGCGGAAAAAGGGACCGTGGCCTGCTATGAATTTCGACTATTTGTGGGATGGTACCTCGTCTTTGCCAAAAAGAAGCATCCGGAAATCTACCAAAACATCCTCGCCAACAAGGCCTTGCGGGCAGTTTTTACGCTGGTCGACGACAAATATAAGGCGCTTTTGCACCAAATCGCAACCCGCAAGGAATCTTTGAAAGGGAAATTGGAAGAGAATGCATTCAACCAATTGGATTTCAGTGGCTCAGACGAGGACCTCTACCGGTTTATCGCTTTGTCAAGCAACGCCAAGGAAATCGGTGATCCCAAGAAACTCGACCCGATGATTTTGCGCGAATACAAGAAATTTTACCAGCAATTCATCGATGAGATGGAAGGCATGGATCCAGGTGGGAATTTGAGGAAATTCGCCAATACTCCGCAGCAGATTGCCTACCTCAAGCGGCTGATGACGCCTGAAATGAAGGCTGCCGTGGACAGCTTTCGCGTTGCAGGCTTGAAGGAAGATACCTGGCGGCAATATGTCGCGGAGTGAGACGCCTTGAGCCCCTGCAAACCTTGATTTCAATAGCCTGCGGAAGGGCAGAATGACCGCCATCCCAAGATTTTTATGGGGCAAATAAATGCTCCTCACTATCCACTTTCGAGCGACAGAGAAATATTCTTATATTGCTGACTATCAGGCCTTTAAAATAAAGTATCAAGACATTCCAATTCGTCAACAAAAATATTTTCAAGGTCAAAAATTGCTTCAATCCTTTGACACGAGGTGTCAAAGACCCATCGTAATATTGTATAGAAGGGATCGGGAAACGGTCGCGTCGATCGCCCCACCTGGAAACTAAAAGTATCTGAAATATTATGAAAAGCTTTACCGAAATCGCATTGCGTTTGTGGAACCGTATTGCCCGTGCTCAAAGCCGTGTGCAAAGGCTGTTGGTCAAAAAAGCCAATCAAATCGGCGTCTGTTTGCTCACCGTCGATATGATGGTGATCGTTCGCGAAAACGAAAAAATCGCGATTGCCAACATTTTGCCCAAAGGTCGCCCGCAAATCGGCCAATTTGTGGACTTTGCCTTCCTGTATTTGGATTTGCCTGCGGCCCGCATTCCTGCTGGTTTTTACAAATTGCAATTGAGCAATGACCGTTTGGCCATTCAGGCACAATTGTTGGACATTGACAATCAATTGATTGGAAACGTCCGGTATTTCGACATCGACATTTTTGCCTCCATCGTCGGCTCCAAAGACGTGCCGGCCAAAAAACTGCCGATTTTCGAGACCATCAACAAAACGAACGACACCTACGTGATCGGCGGCGTTCACGCTGATGGTCAGGCATTTGCAATCGCATTGGACTTCTGAGGACATTTGCGGAATTGATGAGAATCGGAGCGGTTGCGAAACTGCTCCGATTTTCTTGTTTTCACAGCCTCCCCGCAACCTCCGATCACTTCTTTTGTTGCGCCATGCGCTGCAAGAGCACATCAATATTGGGCCGTATGGAACTCATGCTTGGTGGATTGGCAAAGGTCGTATCGGCAATGCAATCGCCTTTCTCATTCCAAAGTCGCGCACGCCGCACATGGTAATCACCATCGTGATCAATCCTGATTTCACGCTTGCCAGATGGAAAAAATGACATTAGCATTCGATCCATGCTCATCGTTGAAATTCTCCCATTCTCCACGTTGAATCCCTTTCTATGTTTCTTATTCCGCCAACGTTCGACCATAAAGCAGATCGCTTGTTCGTTGTTGCCACAATATTCAGTTCGATTCATTGAAAGCACTAATTTTATGGATTCATGGCGATCATAAAATTTATAGACGATCGGCTTCCCATGAATGTCGAATACCCAATATTGACGCAATATGCCCCGTTTGCGAATCTCAAACTTCGTCTGGCCCAAATAGGGGTCCTCACGGATAATCGATTCACAATGCCGTGGAATCCTGAAGTCATGAAAGTAATAATTGCCTCCTACCGTATCCGTACGCGAGATGGAGCCACCATAGAAGGTCCTTTGATAGCGTGCGAACGAAGGCTTGCGGCATCCGGCGAAGGTCAAGCATGCCGCCAAGAAAGTAAATCCCAAGCACCGTAGCAGGACCTCCAAGCTTGCAGGAACCCGCCTTGCACGCAGGCGATCCACGGTTTCATTGGTTGATTGGGCATCAAATCTCATAGGATCAAAGCTAGTGATTTGACATTGTTTTATATTCCTCAATTTCAAATCCAAAAAATTCATAACTTAGCCCTCGTCAAGGCACTGTTGCAGGTCAAACTCCCGTCTTGACGAGGGAGGCTGCCGTTTTCTAAACCAATTAAATATATGGAAAGTTTGAAACTAGACACTGCTGTCATAGGCGGAGGTGTGTCGGGTGCCTACAGCGCTTGGCGGCTCCAACAGGCCTATGGAAACAAGGAAAAAATCGCCTTGTTTGAGTACAGCGACCGCATCGGCGGCCGCTTGTACACAATCACGATGCCCGGCCTCCCCAATGTGAAGGCCGAGGTCGGGGGAATGCGCTACATTCCCACCTCCCACCTCATGGTCGCCAACCTGATCACGCACCTGGGCCTCGAAACCGCAGACTTCCCGATGGGTGCGCCTGCCCCTGTCGGCTCCAATTGCAACCTGTTCTACCTGCGCGGCAAGCAC
>JANMIM010000774.1:0-5773 GCA_031375795.1 Bacteroidota bacterium | reverse complement strand
GAGGACATCATGAAGCGCGCCCAAGCGAATCCCGAGGTCTTCAAGTTTTGCGTGATCACCATCACCAACATGTGGGCCAATTCCAAGCAAATGTGCTTTGACAAGATCTACGTGCACATGGCAGGCAGCTACTATGTGAGTGGGCGCTCGACTTGGGTCGACAGCACCCAACTGGCCAAGATCAAGGACCGCTATTACAAAATGCTCTACAACACCTGCGACCGCAAGGCCGTGAACCTGTTGTTGCAGGATGTGAACGAGAAGCCGTCGAGCTTGTACAATGTGGATGCGAAGTACACCGTCCTGGTCTTCTGGGCCTGGGACTGTGGGCATTGCAAGAAGGAAATGCCCCAATTGGCCGAGATGTACAAGGAATACAAGCAGTATGGCGTCAAGGTCTATGCGGTGTCGACCAAGGATGAGGTCGACAAATGGAAGGAGTTCATCAAGGAAAAAGCCCTCGACGACTTCATCAACGTGATGGACGTCGGCAACAAGACCAATTTCAGGGTCTTCTACGACATCTACAGCACGCCGGTGATCTACCTGCTCGACAAGGACAAGAACATCATGGCCAAGCGTCTCGACATCTTCAACCTCAAGAAATACCTGAACCACGAGCTCGGCCTGCCCGAGCCGGTCGAGGATCCTGCCGAGAAACACGACGATGACCTGGGTACACCCAATGACCATTAATCCATGGGGAAATGAGAACGATGCCGACAATGCAGCGATGGAAACAGGTTTGCCTGTTTTTCATCTGCCTTGGGGCTAGTGCTACGACCCATGCCCAGCTTTTTTTCTTGGAGAGCGATGCCTTTCAGGTCAAGTCATTTGTGCCGCCTGATGCCTCCACGCGGCTCATGGCCAAGAAAAACCGATTGATCTCCACCCTCACCTATGGCTACCTGAGCGAAAACAAGGAGGCGGAAAGCTTGCGTCGCCGCACCGAATACAACTCGGAAGGATACCCGGTGACCTATTATGAGTTTTCGACAAGCGGCTCGGTGGAATCCAAGAAGGAATACACATACGACGCAAGCCGCACAAAGATCCTGTCGGCGGTGATCGAGCGGTACCGTAGCAATGGCGATGTGCAAAACCTCCTGGGCTACAAGTTTGACGAATCGGGTCGCTTGCTGGAATACAGCGAGATGTTTGTGCAAGGCCTGGTGCGCAAGATGGTCTATACCTACAACGACAATGGCAAGCTCCTGAGATTGCAGCATATCGAGCCCGATGGCCTTCCCGGCGGGGCCGAGGTCTATACCTACGACCCCAAGGGCACTGAAATCAGCATGGACCGCACCGACATCGCCGGCGACCTCGTCGACAGGGTTACATGGACGCTGGACACCCGCGGCCGCATCATCGGCGAAAACCGGTACTCGGGTGGCGAGGCCCCCATCCTCCTATTCTCCTACAAATACAAATACGACGAAAAAGGCCGGCTGCTGCGCAAGGAGAAATACAGCCGCGACCTCGTCCTCAGCGGTTGGGAAACCAACACCTTCGACGGCTACGGCCGCCTGCTGGAGCACAAGATCTTGGAAACGGGCGAAGAAAACCCCACCCGCGAAGTGAACAAATATGACCGCTATGGCCGCGTGATCGAGGCCATCACCTACAATGGCGATGGCAGCACCTTCCAATGGTACAAGTACAGCTTCGACAGCCTGGCCACAGGCGCAGGCATGGTGAGGTTGCTGCCAGATGGCAAGACCGACTACAGCAAGATCGAGGTATTCAACAAAAACCGCCAGATTTTGAGCCAAGACGAATTTTACTCCGATGGCAGCGGAGACTCCAAAGTCATCTACCGCTACTCAGACGATGGCTTGCTGCTGGATGAAAAGCACTTGAGCTTTGGGGTGGAAACTTCGGTGTTTTGGTACGTGCATGAGAAGTATTAGCGCGGTCACCCTGCCAGCATCTTCACGGTTCCAGCAATTGCAGATCAGCGCTGCAACACAACCTTGCCCCTGAGCAAGGCGTCTGTCGAGCTGCGTAGCTCCCAACTGTACAAGCCCGCAGGCAAGCCCGACAAGTCCATTGCTGTCTCAGACTCCACATACAAGGATTGCTCGGCGACGATTTGTCCATGGACATCGCGCACCGTCAGCGATTGCATGAGCTCACCACCCTCCCATTTCAAGTGAAACTTGCCCAAGGTTGGATTTGGGAATGCATCAATCACCGCCGAGGCCGCTGGGTCGGAAACGCCAGTGAACGCAAACTGTGGCATTTGGCAATTGAACCACTGCCCCACCTGCATCAAGCCCAAGACTTGGAGAAATCCACCTAGCGCCACGAAGGCCGAGGTCTGGATGATGACCCTGCTGGGTTGGAGGCAATACATGATCCCATCCAACACAATCAACGAATCCATTTGCAGCACTCCTGAGCACAAAACGAGTCCCGACGAGTCGAGCCGCAGCCGTTGGTGCCCACAAATGCCCCCGGTGGAGTCGATCGTCACAAAGCCAAGATGGCCGACATCCAAGTCTCCAGACACAGCAACGGGATGCGAGATGACGATGGTATCATTGATTTGCAGCGGTGGCACCGTGCCACTCACCCATGTGCCTGGATCTGACCAATAACCCGAGTTCGCGGTCTGCCAACTCGTAGCCTGAGCCGGTGAGGCCATCAGCAGAATCATGAGCAAAGGCAACCAAAGGAATCGCAAAGACTTTTTCATAGAAACTTGTTTCCGTCGTGCAAGCGATGGCGTAAGTGGATAGGTGAATGAGCTAATCTGGGGCAAAAAACGCAGAAAACCAAGTGTCAGCGCTTGCGCGCCGGAGCCTCGATCTTGTGTGCAAAAAGCCACTCAGCCAGCTCCGGCTCTGAGAACACAAGTGGCCAGATGTCGTGTCGCCCATCGGGAAATTCAGTGAATTTATGGGTCTTGGCTGCTGCTGCCAGCGCCTCTGCCATCTCGCGTGAACGCAGCACGCGCACGATCGGGTCGGCTGTGCCGTGAAAGATCCACACGGGAGCATTGATCGCCTTTTTGGCTTTGCGGGTACTGCCGCCGCCAGCGACCGGCAGGCCAGCCGCAAATGTGGCCGAGTGCTCAGCCAGCAACGCCCACGTGGCGAAGCCGCCCATGGATTGACCTCCGACATAAACCCGCGTAGGATCGATCGGCAAGCTTGCCTTCACGTGCTCCAGCAGCGACATCACCCGCTTGAGTGGCTTGCGGATGCGATTGTTGGTGAAATTGATCCAGAATTTGGTGTTTGGGCATTGCGGCACCAAGACATAAGCCGGAAACTCATTTTGCACAGTGGCACTGCTGAAGAATGCAGGTGCATGGCTGTTGCCGGCGGATATCTGACGCAGGTTGTCATTCCCCCTGCCCTTCACACCATGCAACCACAACACGAGCGGATAGGATTTCCCAGGCTCCACCACCGGCTCATACAGCCGAAACAGGATGCTTTTGGAGCCTTGCCCAAATTCGCCTGCCTTGAAGTCTGCCATCCATGCAGGGTCCTTCTTGCCCAGTGCGATCGATTCCGTTGCAATTTTGTCAAGCATTCCTTCAGAGGTGATTTGAGGCAAAATTAAGCCTGTGAAACACAGCTGCCAACAAAGTTCAAAAAAATAAGCATCCTTGCAATCGGCCTAGGGCACGATGATCGTGTCGCGGTCGTAATCGTAACCAGTGAAGACGCCCAAGCCACCCGAAACCGTGGAATGGATCACCCCGGGCTGCGCAAATGGATTGCCATTGGAGCTTGCCGCATCAGAAAGGCTGTTGATGTACCGCCAATAGCCCTCGCTGATGTGGTAAACCGTGGAGATGAGCGTATCCCCAGATTTGAAGTCAAACAAGGTGCCGATCGTGAAGTTTTGCCCATCGCCGATACGGTCGTCGAGCGTAAAGTCAAATTCCAAGGGCGAATTGTCGAGATCGCCATTAAAAACCGTGCCCTTGTGCAGGGAAAGGCGATAATAATTGGGTTCGCCGGCGTAATCGGGCCAGCTCATCGTCAGGGAGGCCATGCTGTCGGCATTGTAACTCAGCCTCAGCGAGCCCATTTCCACAGGCTTCATGACCTTGGCCTTGCCGACGACGACACGACCGTCGGGATGCGTGAGCAGGAGTTCATACTCGGTGTCGTAGTCTTGCGGCACGATCTTGGTCGATCCAAAGTTGAACACCTTGAAGCCCAGCGGCTCAAAGTAGCCGCCAGCCATCAGCGTGTCGTGGATGCCGTCATGGCTGATCACCACCTTGGCCCCGGTGACAATCGGTGTATCGACGTCCTCAAAAAATCCGATGCTTTCCGTCACCAGCAACCGAAAGGGCTTGCCGACCTCCAGGTAGCATTCCACCACCAACTCGCGCTCATAGTCCGGCAACTCGATCTGTACCTCTTTTTCAAGGTTGCAACCTAGGGACACCAGCAGCATGGCGACCGACAAAAGCAATGTATAGCTGTGCTTTCTCATGTCAGAACTTAAAATTCCATGTGATAGATGGGATGATGGGAAACAGCGAGACCTGCTTCACTTTCACGCCGCTCAGCGTGGTGATCCCTGTGCCCGGGATCGTCGTGGTCTCTGTGTCAAAGTAGATGAAATAGGCGTTTCTGCGGCTGTAGGCGTTGTAGGCGCTGAAGGTCAGGTCAGACTCACCCCATTTGGGCCTCAGGTTGTACACCACGCCCAAGTCCATGCGGTGATAGGCCGGCATGCGAAACGAATTGCGCTCGGTGTAGATCGGGACGATGCTGATGTCGCGGCTCGGCACGGGGTCGGATGTGATCATCCAAGCGATCGGGAGCGTGATCGCATTGCCTGTGCCATACACCCACGTGGCCGACACGCTCAGGCGCTTGCCCAGGTCCTCGATGAGCACCACCGACATGTCGTGCCGGCGGTCGTAGCGCGGATGAAACTTGTTTCCAAAGTTGATGTCGTCAAATTGCCGCCAAGACCAGGAGAGTGTATAACCCACCCAGCCGCTCAGGCGGTCAAAGATGCTCTTGCCAGTGCCGCGTTTCTTCTCAAAATAGATCTCATTCCCATAACCCCAACCCTTGCCAAACACGAATTCCTGGTCCAGGTTTTGGTTGAAGAAGATCTGGGCACCGTCACGGAAATCGACTTGGCGCTTGAGCCATTTGTAGTAGACCTCGTCGCTGAGCAGGAAGTTCTTGCCCAGCATCACGCTGAGCCCGGTCGCCAACTGGTCTGAACGCTGCGGCTGCACCACCTTGCCAGAGGGGTACCACATGTCGGTCGGCAACGATGCGCCAGACGTGGAAACCATGTGTACGTACTGAAACATGCGTGCGTAGGCAAATTTGAGGCTCACCTTGTCGCTGAGGCTGAGCTTCATCGATGCACGCGGTTCCAAGCCTGCATAGAACTTCGTGCCGCCCACAAACCCACTCAAGCGCACCCCACCGTTCAAGGACAGCTTCTCACTGATCTTGAACTCGTCGTTGACATAGGCACCCATCTCGGTGCCGTAGAAATCCTGGCCCGATTTGAAATTGATGGATCCGTCCTCGCTGCTGGCATTGAACCGACCGACTTGGAACTTGTGGTAGGTATAAGCTAGCCCTGTCTTGAAGCTGTGCCGCTCCCCGACTGTGGCGAGCAGCTGCGTTTGTGCCCCAAAATCGCGGATGCCAGACGTGAGCTTGAAGGAAAACTGCGAAAAGACGTTGTCAAAGGCGTAGTTGTAGTCAGAGAAAGTACCGGTCGTCTTGAGCAACAACTTGGAACTGAAGGCATGGTTCCATTCCACAGC
>JANMIM010000763.1:0-2271 GCA_031375795.1 Bacteroidota bacterium | reverse complement strand
TCCGTCTTCAAATACACGCTGAGCGAAAAGGTCGTCGGTATCGCCAAATCGCTCTACGACGGGGAGTACCACTATGCCTACTGTACCAAGAGTTCGCACTTCTCTTTTGTGATCGAGAAGGCCTTGGAACATGGCGCGCATTTGGAGACTAGTAGTGCATTTGACATCAACATCGTCGAGTCTTTGTACGAAGCTGGAAAACTCACAAAGGACAGATACATTATATGTAACGGTTTCAAGAAGGACAACTACCTCGAGAACATCGCGCGCTTGATTGATGAGGGCTTTGAGAACCTGATCGTGGTGCTCGACAACATGCATGAGCTGGACAGGCTCCTCGAATTCACTCAAAAGCCATGCAAGATCGGTCTCCGCATTGCCGCCGAGGAGGATCCCAAGTTTGAATTCTACACCAGCCGCCTCGGCATCCGCTACAAGGACATCGTGCCTTTTTACGTGGACAAGATCAGGAAGCACAAGCACTTGGAACTCAAGATGCTGCACTTCTTCATCAACACGGGCATCGCCGACACGGCCTATTACTGGAACGAGCTGCTCAAGTGCATCAACGTGTACTGCGCCCTCAAAAACATCTGCCCGGAGCTGGACTGCCTGAACATCGGCGGCGGCTTTCCTGTGAAGGACAGCATGGCCTTTGAGTATGACTACGAATACATGGCCGAGGAAATCGTGGCCCAGATCAAGGAAAACTGCAATGCGCGCCGTGTGCAGGAGCCAGACATCTTCACGGAGTTTGGCACCTTTACCGTCGGCGAGAGCGGGGCGATCTTGTACAACATTTTGGAGCAAAAGCAGCAAAATGACCGCGAGAAGTGGGACATGATCGACAGCTCGTTCATGACGACGCTGCCCGACACATGGGCGATCAGCAAGCGCTACATCATGATGGCGATCGACAACCTCGACGAGCCGTATGAGCGTGTCTTCCTCGGCGGCCTCACCTGCGACAGCGACGACTACTACAACGCCGAGGCGCACAGCAACGCCATCTACCTGCCCCGCTTCAAGCGCGGACGCCCCCAATACATCGGATTTTTTAATGTCGGGGCCTATCAAGAGTCCATCGGCGGATACGGGGGCATACAGCACTGCCTGCTGCCGACGCCCAAGCACATCGTCGTGGACCGCGACGAAAATGGCGAAATCACCACCAAGCTTTTCTCCAAGGAGCAGAGCTACAAGTCCATGCTGAAAATCCTGGGCTACTAAGGCGATGAAAATCTCCGGCACAGGAAGTCAATTTTGGCAATGGGGATTGGCCTTGCTCATGTGCGCGGGGATGGTGGGGAATGTGGGGGCGCAAAACCGCGTGCACGTCGGCTTGGGTTTCAACCAAAGCTATACCCAGGTCGACAGCCTCAACTATGTGATCGACGCCTTCAACAAGGAAAACAGTTGGACGGCCGGTAAGCCCATGCACCCGATCCATGCGCCGGCCGGCATCACGGCCCATCTGGGCGGTGATTTGGGCGGGGTCTTGCTCGATTTTCAGTACACGATGCGCTATGCGAGCACGCAGTCGCGCGGCGAGCTCTTCCCGGGTTCGCCTGAGACGCAGCAGATCCAGCTGCGGTACAATGCGAGCACATTTGACCTGGGGCTGGGCGTCTTTGTGGTGCGCAAACCCCGGTTGCGGGTGGCGCTGGGGCAATCGATCGACTTTGGCACCACGCGCCTGAGCGGCAGGCGCGGCCCGACCTCGCAGGTGCAGAGCCAGGTCTATGGGAAGTTTGTGAACGAGCTCAATTTTGGGACGACCAGCTTCCTGCATTTCATGATCGCGTTCAAGGAGGGCGTGAGTCCGGGCATTTTCATTCGCCCCTACTTCCAATACAGCCTGCGCCAAAACGACTACGGCCCGCTCAACCGCGCCATTAGGCCCCTCACATACCAGAGCGATCCCCTGTTTATCTTGAGCCGGCAGACGAATGTCGGGCTCAAGGTTGGGGTGTATTTTGGGAGTTGAGGCTAGTCGGCCACGCGATTCAGCTCCCAATGCAGTGCAGGCCGCAGGGCGTAATCCTGCTGGCCTTGATTCCAGGGTTTGCCCACTTCCCAGGGCGTGATGGCGATCGAAAACCGTTGCACACAAGGCAATTCCAGTAGCAGGCCCTGTAGGTCACCAAAATAGACGTCTGCATAAAATGTGCCGTGGTAAAACCAATTGCCGGGCACCACGGCCAATGCCTCGTAGATGCCAGGCGGGTAGTCGCTGAATTCAAAATTTTCGCGGTAGATGCGGCAGTCGCT
>JANMIM010000741.1:0-4659 GCA_031375795.1 Bacteroidota bacterium | reverse complement strand
ATGCGGTGCGACTGCAGAAGATGCTGGACATCCAGCAGCAACAGATCGACAAGATGGATGCATTCATCCAAGAGATCGTGAACTTGAGCAAAAACAAGCACGAGGGCCTGCAGGTCGGCAAGGTGGATTTGCAGGCAATGTTTCAGGGAATGGTCGAGCAATTCCGGTTCCTGCCTGGCGCCGCCCGCATGGCATTTGAATTCACCGCGCAGGACGATACACTGCTGTACAATGACGCATTCAGGCTGAGTTTGGTGATGCGGAATCTCGTCTCCAATGGTGTGCGGTACCATGATCCCGCAAAGGACCACCCATTCCTACGCCTCGCTGTGCAAATCGATCCACAAAAGGCGATCCTGCGCCTGCAAGACAATGGCATGGGGATCGCCGAGGAACATTTGAGCCATATTTTTGAGATGTTTTACCGCGCCCACAAGGAGAGCAAGGGTTCGGGGATCGGCCTCTACATCGCCCATGAGACCTTGCAGAGACTCGGCGGCAACATGCACGTGGAGTCTGCCCTCGGCCAAGGCACCACCTTCATCGTTGAAATCCCCAATCATTCGCCCACGGAGCCAGTCTGACCGGCCAACGGGGATTCATCGTCCACAGATGGATTTCCTGCACCGCCTGAGATTTTGACCCAACTATTTGATCCTTTCGATGCCGACGATTCACCTCCAGACCCAGATCCAAGCCCCGATCGACATGGTATTTGACCTGTCGCGCGACATCGATTTTCACCAGAGCTCGCTGGCGCATACCCAGGAGCGGGCGATTGCAGGTTGCACGAGCGGATTGATCGGGTTGGGGGAGACGGTGACTTGGGAAGGGCGTCACTTTGGCATCCGGCAGCGCTTGCAGGTCCAGATTACGGGAATGGATGCCCCGCACAGCTTTGTCGATGAGATGCTGCGGGGCGCGTTCAAGGGGTTCAGGCATGTGCATCGCTTTCAGGAGCAGGACGGCGGCACATTGATGACCGATGAATTCACGTTCACCTCGCCGCTCGGCATCCTCGGCAGGCTGGTGAATGCGCTGATACTCACCCGCTACATGACGCGGTTGCTCCAGGTGCGCAACGCCCACCTGCAAAAAACCTGTGAGGAGCGTGCAAGGCTGCGGGGTGGGAACAGTTGAGGGGATGGCATGGACGATCGATGGATGCCGAAAATGTTGCAGGTCCTGATTTTGGCAGAGTTGTTGCTGCGAGTTTGTACATTGGAATCCACATGTTGAGACGCCTACCTTTTTGGAGAATCGGTTTGTTGCTGCTGGCCTTGCTGGCAGCGGCTCCACTTGCATTCTCCCAAGACAACCTACAGCGCAGCGAAAATGGCTGGTACATGGCGCCCCGGGGGCGTCTCCACATCCTGTTGGTGTATGCCGAGATCGATTTCGACAGCGTCTACAAGCGGCTGGACCCCGTGCGCAATCCCGAGGGTACGCTGGGTTGGAAGACCCACAAGATGCCCAACTGGAAGCAATGGGCCGTCTCGCACACCCCCGAGGAAAGCGCGTGGATGACCAAGTACTTCAAGCAGGCGTCGTTTGGACAGTTTGAGGTCACCGGCGACGTGCTCGACAGCATGATCACGATCCCCATCAGGAGCATCGTCGACGGGCGGGGCCGCATCGTGGAGCAAGAGGCATTTGCCAGCAACCTCTACCGCGCCGCCCTCGTGAAGCAACTCAACGCCATCCAGGAGCCCCGGTTTTTGTTTGGCGGCAAACTTTCTGATTTTGACCGCTGGACCTATAACGGCTCGGGCCTGCCCGCCAAGGCCGAACCCAATGGCCGCATAGACCTGATCATGGTCGTGTGGCGCAACATCCATGTGGTGGGCCTCGGCGAGATGAGCGGCTATGTGAACCCAGGCGACATCGGCGAACTCTGGGGCATGCGCTCAGACATGTACTCGATGTTCAAGACCGAGAGCATGCTGCCCATGGTGGTCATGCGCCACGAGTTCAGCCACATGCTCTATGGCGGCAACAACTTCCACACCGCCAACGGCGGCGTGGGGCCGCGCACCTTTCTGTCCACGGTCGGTGGCTGGAGCAACATGAGCGCAAGCGATGCCTGCTCGGGGGTCTGGAACGCCTGGGACCGCGAGCGCCTCGGCTGGCGCAACCCCGACAACCGATTTCTGCTGAGCACCCGCTGCGCCGACGACGGCAAGGAGCAAAATGGCGAAATGGCCTATGGCCAAGACCTCTGTTTTGCCGGCGAATACATCCTGCGCGACTTCGTGACGACCGGCGATGCCATCAAGATCAAACTGCCCCATCTGCCCAAGGGTGTGCGCAACCAATACCTGTGGCTGGAAAACCACCAAAACCTGCCCGAGTCCATCGACCACGACAAGGCCCTGAACAAGGGCTTGTATGCCTATGTGCAGGTGGGCAAGGATGAGCGCGAGGGCAAGAATGTCTTTGGCGGAATGTGCAATTACCTATGGCCACTCGTCGCTCAGGGCAGTTATGACTTTGAATACGATGCCGCCACCAAGGGCCTGCACCTGCGGCAGAGCCGCGCCAATCCCTTTACCGGCTATACCTATTTTGTGCGCCACATGCTCGACCTCGACGGCGACCACAAGCTGCGCATCACGCAAGACCAGGTGCCCAAGACCGAATATGTGTTGCCGGAAAAATTGTTTGTGGAGGGCAAGGAGGTGCCGACGGAATTTTTCTCCTACGGCCAATACCCGCAATTCGGCACCAAGGAGACAGGTTTTGCGCCAGACCTGCACCCCAAGATCGGCATTGCCTACAACCCCGCCGCCACCCCCGTGTACTCGCACTCCGGCAGCCGCCCGGCAGCCGACGACAACCGCCGCATCTATCTCAATGGCCTGAGCGTGGAGGTGCTGGAGCAGTTGGCGGATGGGAGCATCAAGGTGCGGATCAAGTGGGACGACTTTGACATCCCGACCAATGTGCGCTGGTGTGGCGACATCGTATTGAAGGAAAAGGTGATCGTGAAGCGTGGGGGCAGCGTCACGCTCGACCAGGGATATTCCCCGCAGGTGGCCGAGTCGGTGGCGTTGATCGATGGACAGCACGTCTTTGCCGAGCCGACGATCATGGAGGTGGATTCGGGGGCCTTGCTCAAGCTCGAGAAGTTTTCAAACCTCTGGGTGCGTGCGGGCTCCACGCTGTTCATCCGCAAGGGGGCGACCGTGGAGATGGCCAACCAAAGCGCGATCGTCGTGGAACGAGGGGGCTATGTGTACGTGGAGCCGGGCGCCATCGTGAAAAAAGGCAAGCGTGAATCGGGCATCGTGTACAAGGATGCCGCCGCCGAGAATGCCGTCAACCCGTTTTTCACGAAGCGGGTGCACTGAGCCGGGGCGGGCAAATCGGATCCATCGCGGGGCCGCAAAATCGGGCGATCCTAAAATCCTTTAATCCTGCTACATTTGCGGCGATGGCACACATTCGTCCATTTAGGGCTTGGCGGTACAACGAGGAGCTGTTGGGAAACATCGAGGAGATGTTCTCACCCCTGTTTGACGTCGTGAGCGCCGAGCAATTGGAGAAGCTGTACGCCAATCCGCACAATTCCATCCACCTCTCGGTGCCGCAATCAGACGAGGCGGTGATGGAGCGGCAGGTGAATTGGAAGGAAAACGGCATCATTCTCCAAGACCCGCTGCCCGGCATCTACATCTATTACCAGGAGTTTTCCTTGTTTGGGGAGCAGCGCAAGTACGTGCGCAAGGGTTTTGTGGCCATGGTGAAGATCGACACCGAGGTCGGCACGGCAGACAGCGACATCGTGTTGCACGAGGGCACCATCGCGGCAAGCGTCGCAGACCGCAGCCGCCTCCTCGCCCAGAGCCTGATGAATGTGGCGCCGACCCACGGCCTTTACACAGATCCTAGCTTCAGGCTCGAGGCACTCATGGATGCCTACATGAGCCAGCCGATGCACGAGTATGTGGACTACCAGGGCGTGGTCAATCGCTTTGCGATCGTGCAAGACCGACGGGACATCGAGATTTTTCAAGCGCAGATCGCCCTGGGGCAGATCTACCTTGCCGACGGACATCACCGACTGGCATCCTCGGTGGCCTTGTTGCGCGAGGCCCAGGCCGATGGACGCACGCTGCCGCCCGACTCCATGATCGGCTACCACATGATGTACCTCACCAACACGGCCGGTGACGACCTGCGCATCCTGCCGATTCACCGTGTCTGGGAGATGCCCGAGAAGACCTACAACCCCAATCCCTTCCTCCACCGGATGCGGGAGTACTTCGACGTGACCGAGGTGACCTTTGACCGCATGCCGATCTATGCACAGGTGCAGCAAGCGCCGCGCTCGTTTGGTTTTGTGGTGGGCAGCATCCAGTTTCTCATCAAGCTCAAGGACCACATCGACCCGCTGCGCGACATTCCGCTGCCGCTGCCAGACTCGGTCAAGGTGCTGGATTACACCATCTTGCATTATTTTGTATTTGAAAAGGTATTCCAGGTGCCCTATGACGAGCAGCGACTCTGCGACAACCTCTTGTACATGAAAGACGCCGGCTTGGCGATCAAGGCGGCCGTGACCTACCGTCACAAGCTCGCCTTCATCATGCCCGGTTGCTCGATGGAGCAGATGATGCAAGTCTGCAAATCGGGTGCCCTCATGCCCCAGAAATCGAC
>JANMIM010000706.1:0-3510 GCA_031375795.1 Bacteroidota bacterium | reverse complement strand
AGGGCAGGGGCGAGCTTCCAAGCGGCCATGAGCAGCGGGAAATTCCAAGGAATGATCTGCCCAGCAACTCCCAGCGGCTCTGGACGGCGGTTGGGGAATGCATATTCCAGCTTATCCGCCCAACCGGCATAATAAAAGAAGTGATTGGCAGCCAATGGCACGTCCACATCGCGCGACTCGCGGATCGGCTTGCCGCCGTCCATCGTCTCGATGATCGCAAACTCGCGGGCTTTTTCCTGGAGCATGCGAGCGATGCGGAAGATGTATTTGCCGCGGTCCTTGGGCGACATGTTTTTCCAATACTTGTCGTAGGCGTTGCGGGCGGCCTTCACGGCTTTGTCCACGTCGGCCTTGCTCGCCTCGGCGATGCGCGCGATCTTCTCCTCGGTCGCCGGATTGATCGTGTCGAAGTATTTGCCCGACTCCGGTTTTACCCATTTGCCGCCGATGAAGAGCTCGTATTGCTCCTTGAGCTGGATGTGGTCGCGGCTCTCGGGGCTCGGGGCATATTGCCAATCGGTATCGAATTGCAAGCCGATCGCGGCTGGTTTTTTATCCTTTGCCATGTCTTTAGTCGATGGAGAAGTAGTCTTGAGATTGGTAAATGCCCGTTTTTTCCTTGACGAGCTGCATCAAAATGTCGTTCGCGAGCACCGAGGCCCCGAATCGGAACCACTCATTGCTCATCCAAGCCTGGCCCAAGGTCTCTCGCAACATCACGAGGTAATGCAGCGCCTGCTTGGATTCGCGGATGCCGCCGGCCGGCTTCATCCCGATCATCTTGCCCGTGGCGTAGTAAAAATCGCGGATGGCCTCGAGCATCACGAGCGTCACCTCCATGGTGGCCGCAGGCTGCACCTTGCCGGTCGAGGTCTTGATAAAGTCCCCGCCCGCATGCATCGCGATCTCGCTCGCAATCCGCACGTTGTCGAGCGTGCAGAGTTCGCCGGTCTCGAGGATCACCTTGAGGTGGGCATTGCCGCAGGCTTCTTTGATCGCTGCGATTTCGTCGAAGACAAAATTGTAATTGCCTTTAAGGAATTCACCGCGGCTGATGACCATGTCGATCTCGTCGGCGCCTTCCTCGACCGCAAAGCGCGTGTCGTCGAGCTTCACTTGCAGCGGTGCTTGGCCCGAGGGGAATGCCGTGGAGACCGAGGCGACCTGGATCTTGGAGCCTTCGAGCGCCTTTTTGGCGACGCGCACCATGCTAGGGTACACGCAGATCGCCGCGACCGTGGGGATGCCGGGCAGCGCGTCATGCGGATGCATGGCCTTGTAGCAGAGCTGCCGGACCTTGCCCTCCGTGTCTTTGCCTTCGAGCGTGGTGAGGTCGATCATGTTCAGGGCCAGCTTGAGGGCGGCCACTTTGCTTTCCTTCTTGATAGAGCGCGTCTTGAACTTCGCGACCCGCTCCTCCACGCCGACCTGATCGACCGTGACGACATGGCGTGGATTGAAGGTAGAAATGAGCTTTTGTGCAGACATGGGGCTAAGATAGTGGGGTTGGAGGGGATTTTCAAGTTTTGGACATTCAAAGCTGCAATGAGGGGAAAAAAGGATGCAAACGGGCTTGATTTTGCGGTTTCATATCCCTATTTTTGGATGTGTCGTATTGAAAGTATTCAGTTAAGAAATTTGAAAGTCCTATGGCAGTGAACACAGGTAAGGGATCGCGGGTCGGCGCAGTGCAAGGCAGGAGCCAAATTTTTAACCCTGCAACTGGGCATTATGTGAAGCGCGATGCCGAGAGTGGCCGGTTCTTGGAAGTAAAATCTGATGGGAAGCCATTTAAAGGTGTGAGAAAGGAATCGACTAACATCAAGGCCAATCCGAATGTGGACAAGGCTACGGCCAAGAAAGCGGAGCATGCTGTGATCGTCGTCAAGAACCGTCTTGCATTGGCTAAGGGCCAACAAAAGGCAGGAAGCACGGCAACGAGGATAAAGCAAAAACAGGCAAGCAAAAAATGAAAATACACCCGAACTACAACCGGAATGTATTCATCAATTGCCCATTCGATAGCGAATATGACCCGATCTTTAATGCGATCCTTTTCGCTGTTCATCGTTGTGGGTTTGTTTTGCGATGCTCGAAGGAGTTTGGCGATTCCAGTAAGATTCGAATCAAGAATATTGTACAGTTGATCAGGGAAAGCCGCTTCGCGATCCACGATCTTTCCCGAGTTGCTATAGATCAGGCAAACCAATTGCCACGCTTCAATATGCCTTTGGAATTGGGAATTTTTATGGGAGCTATCGAGTTTGGCGGGAAGCAGCATCAAGAAAAATCGTATCTCATTCTGGAGAGTCAGAAGCATCGTTTCAAAATGTTTGTATCTGATCTTTCCGGCCAAGATATACAGCACCATGGTGATGATCCCAAGGCTGCAATTAAGGGTGTTCGGAATTGGTTGCAACAAAAAACAACGGAGGTCATTCCAAGCGCAAGTGTAATACATAGCGAATACGTTTTGTTTTGCAATTCATTGCCAGCACTTTGTCTCGTGAACATGTGGACACCAGAGGAACTGACATTTCTCGACTACTCTTCCTTGGTGACCAATTGGTTGGCAGTTTAAAGTCTTTTGTTAGTAGGGCATGATGTTGGAAAATTCAAAATCGAAAATTGACTCCGAAAACATCATTGCTTGGAAACTCGTGAATTTGAAAAATAATCAAACCAATAACGATCGAACCATGAATCGCTTTTTTTCGCTTCCCATTTGTCGGTTTTCGCTGTTGTGGGCAATGACGGCGCTTTTCATGGCCTGCATTCCCTCGCTCCACGCCCAATACTTCACCGAAAACTTCGACACCGTCGCCGCCTTGTGGGGGAGGGGATGGGCGCAACAAAACCGCAGCACCACGCCGGGCTCCGAACCCAATTGGAAACAAGGGGACCCGGGCATCTTGCCGGCTTACAACGGCGGGGACACGGCTTATGTGTGCTCCAACTACAATTGCCTCGGCGGCAGCGGCACGATCAGCAATTGGTTGTTTACGCCCACATGTACCTTTACCAATGGCGAGAAAATCAGCTTTTGGACGCGTACCGTCAGCACACCCAACTATCCCGACCGCATGCAGGTGTGCCTGAGCCTCAATGGGGCAAGCACCAATGTCGGCACCACGGTGTCCTCCGTCGGTGATTTTTCGACTTTGCTCGTGGCGATCAATCCCAACCTCTCGACGAGCGGCTACCCCAATGTCTGGACCAAATACACGGTGGTAATCTCAGGCCTTACAGCGCCCACATCCGGCCGTGCTGCGTTTCGCTATTTTGTCGGCAATGGCGGACCGGCCGGCGTCAATTCCGAATTTATTGCGATCGACAGCGTGTCCTATTACATGCCACCCGTCGGCGACCTCGAGCTGATGTCGATCAAGAAGCTGGAATATACCATGGTTCCTGAGCGACATCCCATTGCTGGTCCGCTGATCGGCAGGTATCAAAACTTTGGTGCGACGACCGTGAGCAATGCCTTTTTGCAGGTCAATGTATTCGATG
>JANMIM010000313.1:0-4708 GCA_031375795.1 Bacteroidota bacterium | reverse complement strand
TTTTTTTTTCGGCTTGCTGGCCCTACCCCTTGTTATTAGCCCAGCACCCACTATCTTCACCACAGTTGTCTAGCCAATTTCATGGATTCATCATCTACGCCCCGCTTGGGTGCAAGATGGAATGGTGCATCAAAATTGGGGGAGGCACAAGCCCACACACATTTAGCACCACTTCCGATCGCCGATGGATCCACGCCAGTCGTTCATTTCCCTTACGTTAAATCTTTCGGATCAATGAAAAACAGGAAATTTGGATACTTTTTTGCCTTCATGCTGATTGCAGCGCTCATGGCAGGCTGCTCGGACCCGTGCAAAAAACTGAGCTGTGTAAGTGGGACATGCCTCGATGGCACATGCACCTGCGATCCCGGGTATGAGGGCGCCGATTGTGCATCCGCCTTCAACAAGAAATTTGGCGGCGCCTACACCTTGACGGAATCCTGCACCATCTCGGGTGCGGCAGTGCCATATTCGGTGTCTGCAAGGGCCAAAACGGGCACCACCACCGAGGTAATCATCGTCGGGCTCTGGGAAGTGCCCATCACAGAGGTGACAGCCGTGCTCACCGCCGACGGCAAGGGATTTACAATCGCGAGACAAACTTTGAGCACCAGTTCGCACAAGGACGTCTCTTGCTCAAACGGGACCATCTCTGCCGATGGCAAGACCATCAACATGACCTACAAGTTGTATGACACCAATGGCACGAGCATCGTCGACGAGTGTCCAGCCACCCTGCGTCGCTGACACCTACGCAATGATCACAGCAGGAAGGTGTTGCAATTTGCATCACCTTTTTGTTTTTGGAGGGTTATTGCCTTTCATGGTATTGTGCTTTACGATCGATGCATTATCTTCACGTAGTTTCAAGAAGCTTATCGATTTGCGATGCGTTACAATCAATACATATTCTCCCTGCTTGCCTGCCTCGTCTTGTGTGTAGGCTTGGGCAGCTGCAAGCGCGACAAGTGTAAGCGCGTAACTTGTGTGAATGGCAATTGCATTGACGGTACATGCAACTGCTCCACGGGATATTTCACCGACGACTGCAGCAAGGTGATCAATGCCTCCTATGACGGGACATGGACGCTCAAGGAATCCTGCACGGCCGGTACAGACGAATACAAGGTCTCCATCGCCGCTGTCGCGGGTTCACAAACCCAGCTCCACATCACGGGGATCTGGGAAAAGAAGGACAAGCCCATGGTTGCCGACTTTGCCGCCGACGGCTATGCATTTACCATTGGGCGCATGGGCATGGGAAATGTCGACATCGATGGAACCGGAACCGTGAATGAAGACCTCGACGAAATCACCATCGGCTACCGCGTCTATTTTCCAGGTGGCACCCAAGCATTCGACGCATGCAACGCTACCCTTACCAAGGATTGATCGCTTTTTTCTTGCTGTTTTGGGCACTTTCATTTTCTGCAAGCTGTAGGAAAATGAAAGAATGCAGGCCATCCACATGTGTGAACGGCACCTGCATCGATGCAACGTGTGCTTGCGATCCTGCCTATGAGGGCTTGCAATGCGACACCCTGTCATCCGCCAAGTTCATCTCCCAACTTTGGCACAACAGCATCCTCTGCCAGAGCGGAAGCGCCTACCTGGATGCCCGCGTGGAGGCAAGCCAAATCCAGGAGGGGGCCGTGGACATATATAATGTGTACCGGCACGGGGACAAGGTCATGGCGATCGCCCGCCAAGACTCACTCGTGGCACCCAAGCAGGTCTATGGAAACGAATACATCAGTGGCAGCGGTTTATTTAGCCACGCGTCTTTCACGCTGGAATTCGTTGTGGAGACCACGACAGGCACGCAAACCACCTGCACGGCTGTTTTTTCAAAGTGACCATATTTGACGACAACGTTGATAATCCACGAATTCTCCGGATGAATTTTGAGTTGCTTTCAAATTTTCCTTATATTAGCCCTAGTTTCTACTAAAACCGAAAATGCAAAAGAGGCTTTCATTCTTTTTCACCGCATTTGCACTTGTTGCCGTCCTGCTCTACACAGGTTGTGATCCTACCAAGGATGACGAACTTGAAGATCCCCCCATCGACAGTAACCCACAGGTTACACTGATCTCGCCTGCCAATGGCTATGCCTTGGCGCACAAGGGAGAGACGGTGCAGATCCAATTTGAAATCCACGACAACGAGCTGCTGACCACTTGGGATGCCACTGAGAAGTGGACCTCGGTCACCAACATCGTTTACCGTCAGGAAACCCCGATCACTGGTCAGTTGGCGACGATCTCGACCAACAATACCATCCGCACCAACAATTACACGGTTCACAACACGCCGGCGGTGCAGATCTACACCACGATCGAGATCTATGCCTATGCCACCGACAACAAAGGGAAGGTCGCCAAAGGCAAGTTCAAGATCAACGTGATCCCAACGATCAACGACTCCACGCTGTACGAGTTCACATCGCGCTCCAACAAAATGCTTTACAGCATCTTGACGGGACACGACTACACCTATGATTTGATCCAAGACACGTCGGGCGACAACTTCACGATGCCGCTCCCCAACATGTACTTGCGTGAGGCATCACAGGGCACCAACATCGACTGGATCCTGACCTCGCCGATCCAAAATGGCGTGGACAGCATCATGGTGACGACCAACGAGTCGCGCTTCAACTTTGACGAGCTCACTTATG
Source organism: Bacteroidota bacterium (assembly GCA_031375795.1). Classification (GTDB taxonomy): domain Bacteria; phylum Bacteroidota; class Bacteroidia; order J057; family JADKCL01; genus JADKCL01. Next base: position 2,028 of record JANMIM010000313.1, on the reverse strand, counting down.
AGACCACATGGCAAGCCTTTGTGACGAGCAACCGCATCGGCATGAAGAGCGATCCATTGGTGCCTGGCGATGTCGTCATCTTGAAGTTGCCCACATTGCCGCACTTTGCGGTGATCAGGGTCAACACGACCGAGCCTGTAGGTGGTTGCGGATGCATGAACTTTGATTACAAATTCTCTCACAACTGAGAGGATTCGAAATAGGAATAGTAGATTGGGGCTGAGAAATCAGCCCCAATTTTTTTTGATGGGAATGCACCAACTCAGTCACTATCTCAGGCACCTCTGGTCAGCCAAGACCAAGCACGGCGTGCATTCTCCATTTGTGTTTGAGTTTGTGACCCAAGTGCTCCCACACCGAGCCACCACCATCGGCCTCCAAATCGAGGCGCATCGCAAGGCATCTGGCAAGCGCAGCATCCCCATCGAAATCGAGGATTTTGGCGCTGGCTATGGCGGTGCGGCACAGCCCATCATCCGCAAGACGATGGCGCAAGTCGTCCGATCGTCCGCACGCGGGTGCCGCGAGGGCGCACTGCTTGCGCGCATGTGCCACCACTACCACCCGCGGCAATGTCTCGAGCTGGGCACCAACCTGGGATACTCCGCGCTCCATCTGCTTTCTGGCCTTCCATCTGATTCAGAATTGATTACGGTAGAGGGCGCGAAGCAATTGTCGAAGTGGTCTGCCACCCATTTCGAGGCATTTGGTTACCGCCCCACCCAAATCAATGCCGAGTTTGGGGATGCCCTTGCGCACCGCATCGACTGGTCGCGTTTCCAGCCCGACTTCGTGTTGCTCGACGGCAACCATCGCAAGCAGGCGACCCTCGAGTACTTCGAATTTTTGCTTTCCAAGGTGAGCCGGCAGGCGATCATCGTGCTCGACGACATCTACTGGTCTGAGGAAATGACCGAGGCCTGGCGCAGCATTCAGCAGCACCCAGAGGTCACGGTGAGCATAGATTTGTTTGCACTGGGGATTTGTTTCCTCAATCGCCCGCAGGCCAAGGAACATTTCAGGATCCGTTTTCGCGCTTGGTGAGGCGCGGGTTTTAGCTATCTTTGAACCATGTGTCCATATTTTGGTTACGGAGTTGTTTATAATAATGAAGTAGTAGAATGAACGAACAGTTGACCCCGTTCAGGATCGTCGAAGAGCTTGACAAATACATCATCGGGCAGGCGGAAGCCAAGAAGTCGGTAGCGATTGCCCTCCGCAATCGCTGGAGGCGCTTGAATGCCAATGAGGAGATCAAGCGTGAAATCATCCCCAACAACATCCTGATGATCGGTCCCACGGGCGTGGGCAAGACGGAGATCGCCCGGCGATTGGCCCACCTCGCCGACGCCCCCTTTATCAAGGTGGAGGCTTCCAAATTCACCGAGGTCGGCTATGTGGGCCGCGACGTGGAGAGCATGGTACGTGACCTCGTGGAGCAAGCCATGAATCTGGTGAAGGCCGAAAAGAAGCAATTTGTGGAGGCCAAGGCGCGGGAAAATGCCAACGAGATCATTTTGGACATCCTCATCCCCCCGGTGCGTAAAAAGAACCCCGACAGCGGTGCAGCCCACAGCCTGGAGGATGGTGACAAGAAGGAGGGAACCAATGAAGAGGAACTCAACGAGCGCACCCGTGAGCGCTTCCGTGAAAAACTGCGGACAGGCGAGCTCGACGACCGCAAGATCGAGATGGACGTGAATGCACCTGCCTCGCAAGTGCATATCATGGGGCCGGGGGGCATGGAAGGATTTGATGGCCTGCAAGACATGCTCTCGGGGATGATTCCCAAGAAGACCAAGAGGCGCTCACTCACAGTGGCCGAGGCCCGCGAGTACCTCGCCGAGGAGGAGGCCTCCAAGCTCATTGACATGGATGCCGTGACCCGCGAAGCACTGGACCGTGCAGGAAACAGCGGCATGATCTTCATCGACGAAATCGACAAGATCGCCGCCGGCGCCGGCAAAGGCTCCGGCCCGGATGTCTCTCGCGAGGGAGTGCAACGCGACCTGCTGCCCATCGTGGAGG
>JANMIM010001411.1:0-3319 GCA_031375795.1 Bacteroidota bacterium | reverse complement strand
CGGCCCGCACGCCGAGCCGCAACTTGATGAGTCTGCTGCGGATGTTGCGGTGCAGGTCCACCACCAGGTCAAAGCCCTCGGCCTTTAATTCAGCCACTGTCGCGCCCAAGTCCCCCGCAAAACAATGCACCTTGGCGATGCGGGGATCGTGCTGAACCAAGCCGGCAAAGGCCTGCTTGGTCAGAAAATGCAACTCCGCAGCCGGAAAGCAGCGGTGCAGGCTGCGCACGATGGGGCTCGTGAGCACGATGTCGCCGATCGAGCTCAAGCGGATGATGAGGATTTTGTGGGGCGTGTGCACCATGTGCGTCCAAAGTACGGATTTTTTGTGGCCGATGAATTTCCATAGGTTGGGCTGTTTTCGGTAATTTCGGAGGAATGCGCAAAATCGCCGTTTCTGTCCTGATTTCGATACTCCTGATCGCACTCCCATTGCGGATGTGGGGGCAGTGGCGCGACACCTTGGGCTTGGCGCAGGAAATGGCGGATATCTCGGCAAAATTTGGGAATCCGGCCTTGCGTTGGCGATTGATCGGGCCTGATTTCCAGGTGCTGCCCGAGGCTGCAAACGAGGCGCGGCCTCCACGGCGCAGCGTGGGTTCACTCGGCAAGGTGATCGTGGCGATGGGCATCATGCGCCTGGTGGAGCAGGGGAAATTGAAATTGGAGGATCCTGTGTCCGACCACTTGCGCGATCTGCCGCTGGACAATCCTTGGGATGCCACCGACCCTGTGAGGATCGTGCACCTGCTGGAGCACAGCAGCGGGCTCGACGACATGCATTTCAACGAGTACTTTTGCTACGGCCCGTCGGTTTCCTTGGCCGATGCCCTGGCCCGCAATCCGCACTCCAAGCGCATACGTTGGCGGCCGGGGACTTGCTGCGCCTACAGCAATGTGGGCTATGCCATCGCGGCCCGCATCATCGAGGTGGTGACAGGGCAGGCGGCGGACCGATGGCTGGAAGCGCAGATTTTGGGGCCTTTGCAGATGAAGGACAGCTATTTTTTCCATGAATTTGAGCGGATCGGGGCCGAATCAATGCCGTTGCCAGGCAGCAAGGCAGGCAAATCCATTCCCGTCGACCATTACCTCTATTACCCTGCCGTGTCGCTCGTCTCCACCGATGCCGACCTCACGAGGCTCATGCGATTTTTCATGGCCTACGGTCGCGATGGCAGCGATGTCCTGGACACGGCCTCGGTCGCCCGCATGTACCGGCACGAGAGCACCCCGGCCGGCAAGTCCCATTGGATGCAGGGCGCCAGAGGCCTGGGATTCAGCCTCTGGGGCCCGGACTCCGACCCTGCGGTGCGTGCCTCGGGCTTCGTCGACGGCAACATTGCGCAGCTCTGCTTCCTCCCCAGGCACGGCTATGGTTGGATCCTGCTCTCCCACGCCACCCGGGACGATGCCCAATTCATCGCGATGGTTTCCGATCGACTCGACCGCACCCTGCCCAATGCCCGATGGCTGCCTGCCGTGACCCCGGCCGATGAGCCCCTGCCCCATCCACCCGCCGGCCACTACCGCTACATTTCCAAGCGCAACGATCTTTTTTCATTCCACGACGACCTCTATGCAGGTTTCGACCTGGCACCGGAGGCTGGAGGTGCCGCCCAGCTCTACCGCTGTCGCCCTTGGTCCGCCCCAGCATTTTCCCTGAAAGTGCTCGGCGACGGCTATGCACAATGGCAGGCCTCTGAGGGCAATCTGGCCTTGGCTGGAAAATCAAAGGATGGCAATGATTTTTTGTTGGTGGGTGAGAAATATTACGAATACAGCCCCTCACCGTGGCCTGCGATCTTGCGCGGGGCATTCCAAGCCTATCGGGTCGTGGCCTATTGCGGTCTGCTGATGTTGCTGCTGACCCTGCTGGGCCGCAGGCTCCGAGGCGGCGGCGAGGGTGCAAGCCGGGTGTTTTCCAAGGGTGCATTCCTCGCATGGCTGCTCGCCAATCTCCCGTATTGGTGTGCTGGCCTGGCATTTGAGATATTGAAGTCAGAGCAGATGTATGATCTGGGAAAACCGAGCCTTTTGTCGGTGGGTCTGCTGGCCTTGAGCTTGGTGATGCCGCTGTCGAGCATCGCGGCGATCGTGGCTTGGTGGCGATGGCGGGAAATCGGAAAAGTCAGGATTTGGAAATGGCTGATGCTGCCCTTGACACTGGGCAATCTGGCCCTGTGTGCGTACTTGATTTCCTATGGCTTGCTGCCGTTGGTCTCTTGGACTTTCTGAATTTCCCCACCCCTAGTCTCTATCCACATCTCAATGGACAATTCTTGTTCGCGTTCCATCGCAACAGAACGATCTTAAGTGTGCTAATAATCAATAATTTAAAATTTTACACACTGTTCGACCCCTCTGGGGTCGGAGTGAAAGTGCTCTCTATTTTCTACAAACGTGAGACTCCGCTGGAGTCCTTGGGCAGCATCAGCAGCGTGAGTCAGCACGACGGGACTCCGGAGGAGTCTCACGTTGATAGCTTTTGTCGTCCGATTTCGGCGACTCCAGAGGAGTCGAACATCAATGTTGTCGCTTACCAGATTCGATTGACAAAGGCGAAATTCTGAAGTGTGAACCAGAAACAAACATTTAAAAGATGTGTATATAGGTTAGCCCCCACCCTGCGCCCGCTTGGCCCTGCGCCAGTATCCGACAATGCCCAGCAACAAGAGCAGGCCACCCGTGGCAGGCATCCAGAGCCAATCGGGATTGCCATCTCGTCGCTCGACTTTGATGGGCCCTTGCTTCCCGATCATGACGAGTTCCGACCAATAGAAAGGATGGATCTGCTGCAAGAGCCCGCCTTGCTGCTCCCGGATGTAGGCAAGGTTGGCACGTTTCGCATTGGCGATGGCGGCGTCGCGCGGCAAGCCGTCGGCGAGGTTTTCATACAGCCCGTCGATGATGCGCGATGACTTGTCCTTGTCCACGGTCACCACCCACAAGCTCATGAGCACGCTTTGGCAGCCGGCATAGGTGAATCCGCGCGCGAGGCTCATCACCCCCTCCCCTTGCTGGTAATCGCCGAGTCCCGTCTCGCAGGCCTCCAAGATCGCCAAGTCCGCCGACAGGCTCATCCCATACAAATCCTTGAGGTTGATCGCACTTCCCTCCACGTCGGGGTGGGCTGGGTCATCGTAAAAGAATAGGCGGGAATCCATGAAGTTCTTGCGGTCATAGATGCCGTGGGTGGCGAGGTCCAATATGCCATTGCGGGGCGCCTCCTCCAAGAATCGCTCCTTGGTGGCCTCTTTTCCGATGAATGCGGTGACATTGCGATAATGATCTGCAAAGCCCTGCACCCCGAGCGCGG
>JANMIM010000591.1:0-6066 GCA_031375795.1 Bacteroidota bacterium | reverse complement strand
GGCTTTGAAAATCCACCCTTATAGCCACGAAGCATCCAGAATTGAAGGTCGGCCAATGAAGCCTGCCACATCAAGGAAGCAGGCCAGGCTACGAACCCCATCCCCGTCATACCGAAAAGGCCCCGCATTTGCATGCGGGGCCTTTCCATGTTCATTCAAGCGTTGCGCTTATTGCACCACCAGTCTGAACACCTTGCGTTGTCCGGTCTTGGAGACCACTTCGACAAGGTAGTTGCCAGCTGAGTATGCATTGATGTCAAAAACGATGTCATGTGCCAATGACGGGATGAACTTCTCGACCAAGCGATGTCCATACATGTCAGAGATGTTCACGGTGAGGCTCTGGGTGATCGGCTGCTCGGTGAGGAGCTTGAATTCGCCACGGGCCGGGTTGGGGTAGATCGACAAGCCGATGAATCCGACAGTCGGATCGGCGGCGGCAATGGCGATCACGTCGATGGCGGTCGATGTACCCGTGCAACCATTTGCATCGGTAACCACCAGGGTATAGCTGCCATTCACAGAAGCCGTGAAGGTGCTGGCAGTTGCTCCTGCAATGTTATTGCCGTTCAACTGCCACTGGTAGGTGACCCATACTTGCCCGGAGGTCAGCACGGGGCCGGCAACCGTAAAGGATGGGGTCGGTGCGGCAAAGTTGCTCACGGTCGCCGTTTGCGTTCCTGTACAACCATTTCCATCGGTCACGGTCACTGTATAGGTACCGGCAGCAACGCCGCTGAGGTCCTCGGTGGTCGCGCCATTGCTCCAGGCAAACGAATAGGTCAAACAAGTGTTGCCACCATCAGGAGTGATGTCGACGCCGCCGGAGGATTGTCCTACGCAAGTGCTGGTCGTACCGTTTACCGTGGCTGTGACTGCGGTCGGCTGGGTCAGGGTCACGGTTGCAACCGATGTGCCGCCGGCAGCATCGGTAACCGTGACGGTCACCACGCCAGCACCCAAGCCCGTCGCCGGGTTGGTCGTCTGACCATTGCTCCAAGCAAAAGTGTAGGGAGCACAACCGCCACCGCCAGTGGCAGTGGCCGTACCGTCGGTTGCGCCGTTGCAAGAGACATTGAATCCGCAATCGATCACCGCAGAAGTGGCCGAGCTCGTGACAGGCTGCGTGAGCACGGTCACAACCGCGCTGCAAGTTGCTGTGTTGCCATTGCCATCGGTCACGGTCAGCACGACTGTGTTGGCACCAGCGTTGGCGCATGTGAAGGTCGTCTGGCTCAAGGAGAGCGTCACGTTTCCACAGGCATCGCTGCTGCCATTGTCCACTGCTGCTGCGGTGGTGCTGGCAGTGCCACCGACCAAGGTCACGGTCACTCCTTGGCAGATCGCAGTGGGTGCAATCGCATCGGCTACGGTCACGTCAAAGGAGCATGTCGCTGTATTGCCCGAGGCATCGGTGACTGTGTAGACCACCGTCGTGGTTCCTGTGCCAAAGACGCTGCCTGGAGCATTGCTGCTGATCAAGCTGGGTGATGGACAGTTGTCGGTGGCGGTCGGTGCCGTCCAGTTCACAACGGTATCGCAAGACGTCGGAGATGTCGATGCGGTGATGTTGCCTGGGCAGGCGCTCAAGGTCGGCAGCTCTGTGTCGTCCACCGTAACGGTGAAGCTACAGGTGGCGGTGTTGCTGGCGCCGTCGGTCGCCGTGAAGGTCACGGTGGTCACGCCGCCTGGGAAGCTTGCACCACTGGCGTTGCCAGCGGTGAGTGCCGTGGTTGCAGAGCAATTGTCGGTGCCGGCAGGGGTTGTGTAGGTCACGACCGCATCGCAAACGCCAGGATCATTGCTCACCACAATGTTTGCAGGGCAAGCGATCGCTGGAACCTCCGTATCGGTGACGGTGACGGTAAACGAGCAGGTCGCCGAGTTGCCGACGGCATCGGTCACCCTGAAGGCGTTGGTGGTCACACCGACGGGGAAGCTCGCACCGCTGGCCAAGCCTGCGGTCTGCAATGTCGTCTGCAACGGACAGTTGTCTGTGCCGACTGGCGCTGCATAGGTCACGATGGCTGCACAGGCGGCCGCATCATTGCTCACGGCCACGTTGGCAGGGCAAGTGATGGCGGGAAGCTCGGAGTCGGTCACGGTGACCGTAAATGAGCAGGTCGCTGAGTTGCTGGCTGCATCTGTGACCCTAAAGGTATTGGTGGTCACGCCGACTGGGAAGCTCGCGCCGCTGGCCAAGCCTGCGATCTGCGTTGTCGTCGGCGTACAGTTATCGGCACCGACTGGCGTCGTAAAGGTCGCCACTGCGGCACACTGTCCCGTCGTGTTGACCAAGGTCTGAGGGGCAGGACAGGTAATGGTCGGCACGATGGCATCCACCACGGTCACCACGGCAGTACAAGTACCTGTGCGGGCGGCGGCGTCTGTCACCGTGAGTGTCACCGTGTTGGTACCCAACTGGGCGCAGGCAAACGAAGTGGTCGACAGTGCCAGACCCAAGGAACCGGCAGCTGTACAGTTGTCGCTGGAACCATTGTTGACGGCTGCAGCGGTCGTGCTGCCTGTGCCGCCAGCGTTCAAGGAGACGGTGACCGGTTGGCACACGGCCACTGGATTCGTGAGGTCGGCGACCGTCATCGTGATCGAGTTGCTGGTGCCAGTCGTAGGCAATGCGCAGGGGTCGCTGGAGGTCACGACGCAAGTCACGACATCACCGGTGACCAAGGTGCCGTTGGTATAGGTGGTGCTGTTGGTGCCGACGTTTCCGGCATTGAGCTTCCACTGATAGCTAGGTGTGATACCCGAGTTCACTGCCACGGCGGTGAAGGTAGCAGACGTGCCGGGGCAAATCGTGGTGCCGGGGCTTGCCGTAATGGTCACAGTAGGCACCGTGTTGGTCACCACGTTAATCGTGAGCGTGTTGCTGGTCGCCGTGAGGGGTGTGGCACAGACGGCGTTGCTGGTGAGCTCGCACGTGATCACATCGCCATTCACCAAGCCGTTGTCGGAATAAGTGGTGCTGTTGGTACCGACGTTGCCGCCATTTTTCTTCCACTGGAAGATCGGTGTAGCGCCACCATTGGTAGGCACAGCTGTAAAGTTCACGGTGGTTCCTGTGCAGATCGTCACACCTGGCAACGCCGAGATCGTGACTGAAGGTGTAAGCACAGGATTCACCGTCATTGTGAGGGTGTTGCTGGTGACCGAGGCCGGTGTGGCGCAGACCGCGTTGCTAGTCAGTTCGCAGGTGATGAGGTCACCGTTGGCAAGACCAGCATCGGCGTAGGTCGCACTGTTGGCGCCTACGTTGCCGCCGTTTTTCTTCCACTGATAGACGGGTGTGGATCCTCCATTGGTGATGGTCGCGGTAAAGGTCACGTTGGTGCCTGCACAAATCGTGGTGCCAGGTACCGCTGCAATGGAGATCGTGGGCGTGAGCAACGGATTCACCGTCATGGTGATGGTGTTGCTGGTGGCCGTCGCTGGGGAGGGACACACGGCATTGCTGGTGAGGACGCAGGTGATCAGGTCGCCATTCACCAAGCCAGGATCGGTGTAGGTCGTGCTATTGGTACCGACGTTGGTGCCGTTCTTCTTCCATTGATAGGCCGGCGTAGTGCCGCCATTGACACCCACAGCCGTGAAGGTCACGCTGGTGCCCGCACAGATCACGTTGCCTGGGACGGCCGTGATGGTCACCGATGGCGTGACTGTAGGGGTCACGGTCACAGCCACGTTGCCGGTCGCTGAACAACCCGTGGCATCGGTCACAGTAACGGTGTAGGTCGTGTTGCTGGCCAATGCAGGGCTGGTCGGGTTCTTCACCGTTGCAGACGGCGTGAGGCCAAGGCTAGGCGACCAAGCATAAGTCAAGTTGCCGCTAGGTGCAAACTGCGTACCGTCGTTGGTCAACGACCACAAGGAGTTGTTCCTGCCGGTGGCGACAAAACCTGCCGTGCCACCGAGGTTTTCGATCCCCATCGTATGGTTTGATGTGATGGCGGAGGTGACGTTGGTCGTCTGCACTTGGATCAAGTTGCTGCCCTCATACAATTGGACTTGGAAGGTGGTCAAGGCCGTGGGAGCCGCACCACCAGCGTAAAATCCGCCACCAGTCGTGCCATTGAAGTTGATCACAAAGATACGGTTGGGAGCCAGGCCACTCGTGTAGGTAGAGACCACACCGCCAAAACCCCATTCCAAGTCACCAAAGCAACCACCGATGATGTTGTTGGGGACTGCAACGTTGGGGATTTGTGGTGTGCTGGCATAACCCGTCGTGGTGGTGATGGGCGAGAAACTGACGTAACCGTTGGTACCTACATTGAGCGTGCTGTAAAAAGTGCCAAAGTAGTTGAAGTTGAACGGAATCGTGATGCCATTCCAATAGCCGTCATCCAAGGTACCAGCACTCAAGGGAGTCGTGGCCGTGCCTGCGCTTGCGAGTGTGGTCGTGCCTGTGCCAGAGGCAATCGGCACAAAGGGAACGGTGGTAATCGCATAGTTCGGGCCGAAGGCTGAAGATGCCGTCACGTCCAAAGCCGTTGTGTTGCCTGCACACAAGGTGGTGGGCGTGGCGGTCACACTGGCGATGGTCACTGTTGCACCCACGGTGATCGTGGCTGTGGCAGTCGATGAACAAAGATTGGCATCTGTGCCCGTGACGGTGTAGGTCGTCGTGTTCACAGGATTGGCAACCACAGGGCTGCCCGTGATCGGCGCAAGGCCAGTGGTGGGCGTCCAAGTAAAGTTCACCACACCTGTACCTCCGGTGGCAGAAGCCGTGAGGGTGATCGGCGCGCCACCGGGCAAGCAGATTTGGCCGGAGGTCGGGGTCACCGATGTCACCGGGCTAGCAGTCACGGTGAGCGTCAGCTCGTTCGTAATTGCAGACAAGCCGCTATTGGTGCAGGTGACCCTGCACACGATGTAGCTCACGCCTGCTGGGGCCGTGGAGTAGGCGTAGTTGGCTGTCGTCGCACCCGCGATGTTGGAATAAGGTCCGCCGGGAGTGGTGGACGTCTGCCATTGGAAGGTGATGCCAGCAACGCCCGTGGTGAAGCCTGTATTTCCAAGGTTGGTGGTCACGCCTTGGCAGATGCTCGTGAGCGAAATCGTGGCTGTGCCCGGTGTCGGCGTGCCAGTACAAAGGGGCAGATCAAACTCGTCTGCACCCATGTCTGGGGTCGCGGAGCGTGTCGCACAATCGATGTCGGTGGTCACCGACACGGGGGTACCCAAACCATCGAGGGCAGTGTTTGAAGCTGGCACCAGGTGCAAGTCGGTCGCCGATGTAAACACGGGCAAGATGCCGACCGAGTTGGCATCACCACTTGTCGCAGTTTGCCAAGCAGCCACGGTGGCAGCCGTGGTGCCGCCTACCAACAATCCTGTCGTACCCACAAAGTAGGTGCCGGGGCCGGCACCTACGCTCACAAAGTCGTTGTAGTTGCTGCTCACGCCCGTGAAGGGGCCTGCAAATCCATACCCGATCGCCACAAAACGCGTGGTTGCACCGGTATTGCCGATCTGTGTATTGGAGAGAATATTGTTGCGAATCGTCATCGCCGTGGGCGAAGTCGCTGCTGTGATTCCCAAGCAAGCCGAGACTTGGGAGCCTGCTGTGGCACCAGGCATGGTCCCTTGCATGGAAACCGTGTTGTAAAATACATTCACAGTGCCTGTGCCGCCACCCAAGACGATGCCACCAGCGAAGTCACCACTGGTGCCATTGGCAGCTACCCCAGAGACCATGTTGTTGGCGATCAAGCTCGTGCCAGAGATGGTATTTCCGAGGCCGATACCGGCTGCAGAGAAGGTGCCGCTCTGCGTCACGATGCCCACGATGTTGTTGGTAATCGTGGCGTTGGTCACACCGTCGGCAATACCCGTGCCCGTTGCAGTAAAGCCGCCAGCCGCACCAAAGCCCACGTTGATTGCAAAGACGTCTGCAGATGCGGTGTTGATCACGTTGCCGACTGTGTTGCCAGAGATCGTAACGTTGTTTGTGAATGCCGAATAGATGCCGCCCTGCAAGATATTGTTGGGCGCGACGCTGTTGATGAAGTTTTGGTTGATCGTGAGATTTTGATTCTTCACGGC
>JANMIM010000562.1:0-7697 GCA_031375795.1 Bacteroidota bacterium | reverse complement strand
ATTTCGAACGGCCTCTTGGGCAAATGACAATAACAGCCTATTCCCAACCCTGTCCCCGCTGGATCGAGGATACATCCTCAAACCAAATAATATTCTGCCGAATCAACAACACCTAATGACCATGCCAAGATAGCATGACACCCCCTTTGGCTAGCTAGTCAACTGTCCGATAAGCATTTAACGTCAATAGGGTATGATCGGATGATGTGCGGGCAAAGTCGATCACCAGAAGACCGCAACACGCACGCTTGTCCCACCCTCCACACGATCTCCAAAAAAGCAAAAGCCCCAATCTCACGAAAAGGGCCTTTGCTTGCAGGATTCACACCTGCTCTACACGATATCCGGTCATACCATCGCCTGGGCGAATGGAAAGACAATAAGGCATTCAACGGGTACAATGTAGAATTTTGTCAATGCTTTACGTTTTGCGAAAGAACGGGTCTCGGGGACCGATCTGGCAACCGTTTCAGGCTACGATACGAATATGGACACTGGCTTGCTCCGCCTCAAGACAGTTTTTGCAAAAAATAAGATTTGCTTTTGGAAGTCATAGTTTTTAAGGCTATCATTATCAGATGATTGAAATGTTCATGGCCCCGACTTTTCTCAGGTGATTTTGTATGAAAAATTCTGAATTCCTCTTTGAGCTCATCCACTCGATGTCCAAGGCCGACAAGGACAACTTCATGCGTCTGGCCCGCGTGCGGGGCAAGCGCAGCGACCTCAAGTACCTGCAACTCTACCGCGCCATCGATGGCCAAAAGACCTATAACGAGGCCGCCCTCAAGCCACAATTCGACTTCGCGAACTTCTCAGAGGCCAAAAACCACCTCACGCAGCTCATCTTGCGCAGCCTGGGATTCTACGACGAGCATCCTGAGACGCTGATGCAGAACCGCTTGACGGAGATCCGTATCCTGCTGGAGCGGTCGCTGTACGATTTTGGGATGAAGCGCATCGAGCAGGCCCGCGAGGTGGCGCTCAAGGAGGAGCGTTACGACGCCCTGCGTGCGCTCGACGATTTTGAGCTGGTCGCTTTGCCGTTTGTGGTGCCGCCCAAGGTGCTGCAACAGCGCCGCGAGCAGGTCGTGGCCCAGCGCAAGCACAGCTTCGGGCAGTTGGAGCTGCTGCAGCAGCTCAAGGACCTCCACGACCGCGACCTCAATGCCGTGCTCGACAAGAGCTCGCAATCCGGCCACTTCGGGCCCGAGTTGGTCGCCGAGATCGAGCAGCACCCGACGCTGGGCCTGCCCGACATCGCGCTGCCGGTGCGGGGGCAGTCGATCAAGCACCGCATCTGGAACGTCGTGAAGATGCAGCAGCTCGACTACCAGCAACGGGCACTCGTCCTGGAGAAGACGCTGGCCCTGTTTGAGGCCAATCCCTTTCTCATCGCCGAGGAACCCGTGCGCTACGTCTTCTCGCTGGGCGGCTATGGCATGTGCCTCAACGTCGTGGGCCAATATGCGCAAGCATTGGCGGCGACGCTCAAGCTCCTGCAATTCAAGACCTCACACGACAACGTGGCCCGCTCCATTTTCCTCAATTTCGCGACCAACATCAGCACTTACACCCTGCTGCAAGGCGACGTGGCCCCCTTGCGCGACCACATGAGCTACCTGCTCGCGGGCCTGCGTGCCCACGCCGACAGCACGCCGGCGGGTACGCTCGCCTACATCCGCTACCTGTTTGCGATCGTGTTTTGGATGGCGGGCGACCTGCGCCGCGCCCACCGCTATGCCAGCGAGGTCGTCGACGAGCCTGCTGGCCGCATCAACCTGCAGGCGGCCTGCAAGACGTTCCTGATGATATTTGCCTGGGAACAAGAGGATCCCGACGCGATCGCCAGCCTGCTGCGCGCCTGGCGCCGCCAATGGCGCAAAAAGCCGCCGATGTACGAGATCGAGCGCTTGTTTGCGGAAAACATGGGTCGCCTCACGGGCTTGGCCGGGGCGGATGAGCTGCGCGAAGGCTTCAAAGCCTGCCTCGCCGAGGTGCAAGCCTACCTCAGTGGCGGGCACCAAGTGCGCGCCGACAACTTTGTATTCGTCGTGCATTGGCTGCAGGCGAAGCTGCTGGGGGTGGGGATTGTGGAGGTGGTGAGGAGTGAAAAGTTATTGAGTGAAAAGTGAAAAGTGGCGTTGGGCTTTGAGGATCTTTGCGGGCTTTGCGGTTTTCTGCTCGGCAGTTTGGCTTTATCATGGGGAAAATCTGAGGGCTGGGATCTGAATTTTTCGGGAATTCAAGGGCGGTGTCGCCGTGCCGCCAGAAATGTCGGGGGAATTTTGTATTTTTACCTTTGTTGTCCTCTGTGAATTCAATTATCTGAAGCAATCATGAAACGTTTCTACCTGTTGTCTCTTCTCCTTGTTGCGGGCCTCTTTACATTCGCCCAGCAGAATGTGACCTTCCACATCAACCACAAATTGGGTGCAAATGCTTTCGACTATGGTGTCGATGGCGTCAACAACTTGGGAAATCCATTCAGGGTCAACAGGTTGGAATATTATGTGGCCGAGATCACTTTGATTCACGACGGCGGTCAGGAGATCGTCGTGCCCGACACCTGGATCTTGGTCGACGCTAGCCGTAGCACCGAGGTTCCTCTAGGTAGCTTTCCGGTGACTTCGCTGGAGGCCGTGCGCTTCGGCATCGGCGTGCAGGCATCCCACAACCACTTGGACCCTGCTTCCTATCCGAACGATCACCCATTGGCCCTGCAATCGCCGTCGATGCATTGGGGATGGGCTTCGGGCTATTTCTTTGCGGCCGTAGATGGGGTAGGGGGCAGCAATTTTGCCCAGAGCTTTGAAATTCACGCATTGAACGATGTCAATTATTTCCAGCAGACGATCGCCACGTCGGGAACGATCAGTGGGCAGGACCTCGTCATCGCTTTGGACGCCAACTATGAAATGGCGTTCAAGGACATCGATGTTTCCACGAGCTTCAGCAACCACGGCGGTACGGGTTCTGCACTGAAACTGCTCACCAACTTCAGGGATTTTGTGTTTTCTGCTGGCGTTTTCACGGGCTTGTCCGCTCCGGCAGCACAGACGTCCTTCAGCATGGCCCCCAATCCCAGCACCGGCAGCACGCGCCTGAGCATCGATCCCATGATCGGTAACCAAAGCACCTTTGTCGTCTATGACTACATGGGCCGCATCCTCAAGACCGTGAAGCCTGTCTCGGGTATCGCCGACTTGGAACTGCCGGTCGCTGGCTGCTACATGGTGAGTTTGCTGCGCGATGGCAGTGCACTTGCGACCAAGCGCCTCGTGGTCACCCAATAACCCGAGCCATGCACCGAGGCAACGTGCCATTCCAAAGGGGCTTGCATTCGGCTGCGAATTCCGTGCTGTACACTTACCTCTACTGCGCATGAAAGCCGCGCATGGTCTCCTGTTGCTGGTCATGGTCACAGCCGCCGCTTGCCGCAAGATCGAGCCGCCCTGCCCGATTCCCGCGGATTCGGGGGAGCTGCTGCAGATTCCAGCGGGCTTTCCGCCGATGACTTTCCCGGCCGACAATGCACTGACCGAGGCGCGGTGGCAGCTGGGGAAAAAGCTCTTTTACGATCCGGCATTGTCCGTCACCGGCACCCACAGTTGCGCGAGTTGCCACAAGACCGAGCATGCCATGGCCGACAATTTGTCCACGAGTCCAGGCGTCCTCGACCGCCCCGGCACCCGCAATGCACCCAGCCTCGCCAATGTCGGCTACCAACCCTATTACCTGCGCGAAGGCAGCCTGCCCACGCTCGAAATGCAGGTGTTGGTGCCCATCCAGGAGGCCAATGAATTCAACCACAACATTGTAGACATCTCTGATCAACTCCGGGCCGATAGTGCCTATGTGCAGATGAGCCGAGCGGCTTACGGCCGTCTTCCAGACCCCTTTGTGATCACGCGGGCCATCGGCACATTTGAGCGCACCATCATCTCTGGCAACAGCCGCTA
Organism: Bacteroidota bacterium; assembly: GCA_031375795.1. Lineage (GTDB taxonomy): Bacteria > Bacteroidota > Bacteroidia > J057 > JADKCL01 > JADKCL01. The sequence continues at coordinate 3,735 of JANMIM010000562.1, read as the reverse complement.
TGACCAATATGCCACGCAAGGCTGCCGAGAGGCGCTTTCATCGGCTGAGTTACGGGGCATGGACTTGTTTTTCAGCGACAAGGCCAGTTGCAGCAAGTGCCACGGCGGCTTCAATTTCACGGGATACGGCTTTGAAAACAATGGCTTGTATGAGGTCTATGCCGATGTGGGGAGGTTTCGCTTCTCGCTAGACTCGACCGATCTGGCCAAGTTCAAGGTTCCCAGCCTGCGAAACGTCGCCTACACCGCGCCCTACATGCACGATGGCAGCATCGCGTCGCTGGCACAGGTGGTCGATCACTACGACGGTGGGGGAGTGGCGCACCCGAGCAAAAGCCCCTTGGTGCGGCCCTTGCATTTGACCGATGCGGAGAAGCGGGACTTGGTGCAATTCCTGACTACGCTGTCAGACGAGCATTTCGTGAACGATGCGCGGTTTCAGCAGGAGTAGGGGAATCCTGGGTCAAGCAACCGCCACTTCCTCGGCCTGATACCCGACGGCCGCCAGGATCTGCCGGATGTTTACGGCATTCACGGCGGGGGCATCCACGGTGAGGATGCGTGCAGGATCGCTCAAATCCACCTGCCAATGGCCGGCGCCCACGGCTTGGTCGAGGGCTGGCGTGACGGTGGCGATGCAGGCACCACACTTGATATTGGTCTTGAATTTCATAGGTGCAAAATTAGGGGAGAATCGGCTTGCCTTCAAATTTTTTGCCATTTGAGCAGGAGGCTGTTGGTAACCACCGACACCGAGCTCAGGGCCATGGCAGCGCCAGCGATCATGGGGTTCAGGAGGAATCCGGTGAATGGAAACAGGACGCCAGCCGCGATCGGGATGCCGATCACGTTGTAGACAAATGCCCAAAACAGGTTTTGACGGATCGTGCGCACGGTCTTGCTGGACAATCGGATGGCCCGTGGCAATTGCATGAGGTCGCTGGAGATGATGGTCATCTTGGCGACGTCGATGGCAATGTCTGATCCCCGGCCCATGGCGATGCTCACATCAGCCTGCGCCAATGCTTGCGCATCGTTGATGCCATCGCCGACCATGGCCACGACCTTGCCGGCCGCCTGCAACTGTTGCACAAAATCGGCCTTGTCCTGGGGCAATGTTTGGGCACGGAAATGGGTGATGCCGACCTGTGCAGCCACGGCAGCGGCGGTCTTTTCATTGTCGCCCGTGAGCATGTACACTTCAATGCCCAGCGCCTTCAACGCGCCGATGGCTGCTGCCGAACTCGCCTTCACTTGATCGGCGATCGCGATCATGGCCACGGCCGCCTTTGCATCCGCAAAAAACACGACCGTCTTCGCCTCCATTTCCCAAGCCGACTGCCGCATCGCAAGTTCTGCAGGAACCGCAATTCCAGCATCCGCCAACATTGCCGCATTCCCGACCATCCACCGCTGCCCACTGACATTTGCCCGTGCCCCGCGCCCTGTCACGCTCTCAAAATCGCTCAAGGTGACGATTTCCCCGGCAGCACCTGCAAAGTGGCTGGTCACCGCCCGTGCCAAGGGATGCTCGGAATGCGTCTCCAGGGCCAGCAGGACCTGCAATGCACGCCCTTGGTCCTCGATTCCCTCGCCCCATTGGACATCGGTGACGACGGGCTTGCCCTCGGTGATCGTGCCGGTCTTGTCGAGCACGACGGCATTCACCTTGTGTGCCAACTCCAGGCCTTCGGCATCTTGGATGAGGATGCCGTTCTCGGCAGCGCGGCCCACACCGACCATGATGGCTGTGGGGGTCGCTAGCCCGAGCGCGCAGGGGCATGCAATCACGAGCACGGTCACAAGCGCGAGCAGGGCGTGGGTGAATGCATGTGCGCCCCCAAAAATCGCCCAGACCCCAAAGCTCAAGACCGCGATGGCCATCACCGTCGGCACAAAGATGCTCGCCACCTTGTCTACGAGTTTTTGCAGGGGCGCCTTGCTGCCTTGGGCCTGCTGCACCATCTGGATGATCTGCGCCAAGACGGTCTCGCCACCCACTTTTTCAGCGCGGAATTCAAAGCTGCCTGTTTGGTTCACGGTGCCGGCCAGCACCTTGGTGCCCGTCGATTTCTCGACGGCGACGGGTTCGCCAGAGATCATGCTCTCGTCGACAAATGATGTGCCGCTCAGCACCTCGCCATCGACGGGGATGCGCTCGCCGGGCTTCACGCGCAGGCGGTCGCCCCGCAGCACCTGCGCGACGTCAATCACGGCTTCCTGGCCGTCGGGCATGATCTTGGTCACCGTCTTGGGTTGCAGGCCGATCAATTTCTTGATGGCGGTGGAGGTGCCCGACTTGGCGCGCTCCTCGAGGTATTTGCCGATCAGCAAGAAGGCGATGATGACGCCCGAGGCCTCAAAATAGACCTCGGCATGCAGGCCACGCCGCATCCAGAATCCGGGATTGAGGGTATTGAAGACGCTGAAGCCGTAGGCGATGCCGGTGCTCAGGGCCACGAGGGTGTCCATGTTGGTCTTGCCATGCCGCGCCTGTTGCCAGGCGTGGATGAAAAAATGGCGGCCGAGGTAGAAGACCACGGGCGTCGCCAAGGCCCACATCAGGTAATTGGCGTATTCCCAGTGCATGAACACCATGCCCAAGAGCACGAGCGGGACGCACAAGGCGACTGAGAGCAGCATGCGCCTGCGCAGGCTCAGGAGGGCTTTTTGCTGGATGTCGTCGGCCATCTCTGCGGCGGCCTCGGGCTCGTCCATCACGATGAGGTCATAGCCGACGGCTTGCACGGCCCGTTGGAAGCGCTCGGGTTGGGTGAGTTGTGGGTCAAACTCCACCAAGACCGAGGCATTTGCATAGTTAACGGCGGCGCTGAGGATGCCCGGCTGCGCCTGCAGCGTGGTCTCGACGCTGCCCGCGCAGGCGGCGCAGGACATGCCCGTGACCGGGAAGGTGGCTTTTTTTAGCGTGGAGGCGATTTTTTCGGACATGTGTTTTGGCGCTGTGGCCGCTGCAAAGTTAGGCAATCGGGGGGAATGCGTTTATTCTGATCTTGTCAGTGCCACAGCACGAGAATTTCTTCGCAAAACGCTGTCTATTGAGCCGGTCACGCCGGGAATAGACACCTGAGGATTCAGGTTCGAGTGGCGGGGAGCTTCATCAGGACAAAAAAAGAACAGGCGACCCATCGGGCCGCCTGCATTGGATTTCATCACCAGCCGACGATCAATGTCCGACTTGACCGAGTTGCTTTTGGAGGTCGTCGAGGACTTTTTTCTCGCCTTCGATGGTCTTCTTCTGCGTCTCTTGGGTCTTCTTATTCTCCTCTTGGGTCTTCTTGTTTTCGTCCATCTCCTTCTGGAGTTTATCCAGGTCAGTGACGAGTTTCGCGAGGTCTTTCTCCAGGTCCGCTTGGGTCTTCACAGCAGATTCGAGCACCTTGGTCTGTGCCTCGATCGCGAGGTTCAGCTCATAGGTGCGCACCTCGGCAGCGAGGCCCTCGAGCATTTTCTTTGCATTGTTGAGCTCAGAGGCATTTTCATCGGCAGTGAGCCAGTTGTCGTAGCCAGTGGCCATGAAGAGGATGACCTTGCTTTGGTTGTCCTTTTTAGTCTCCACCTTATAGTAAATGTCGATCGTATTGCTGGAGATTTCCGGGAAAACCTGGGCGACCAAAACGGGGCGACCCGTCCGTTTCAGGATAATGCAGGCGACCTTGTTCTTCCGGTGCGAGATTGGAAGACGCAGTTCGCGCAGATTCGGCATTTAGAATTTGT
>JANMIM010000560.1:0-2086 GCA_031375795.1 Bacteroidota bacterium | reverse complement strand
TTTATGGGCCGGAGAATTTGATTGTGGTTTGGAACGGGAATTAGGGCGCTGTCATTGAAGTCAAGATTTTTTGTAATTTAGGGAAGCATCATTTTCCTAAGATTCACCTTGAAATTCCAGTTTTGAATGCTTCGCGAAGGTCAAAAAATCAATATTGAGGATGGAGATGCCGTTGATTTCATTGCCATTGCAAATGCGATAATGGATGAATTGGTAATTCAGTACGCAGTGAAGGAAGTTGTTTTCGTGAAAATCAAGAATTGGTTTGACCAAAAATGGCTCAATTATTCGGGAAATACTGTTGTCCCGTTCGACTTTGGAGGACTCAGGGGTCATGGGCACAATACTGCGAAGGAAAGCGTTTGGAGAGACAAGATATCGATACCTCCATTTCACCCACACCGAGTCCTTGCAAGCAAGTTTTTTGTCTTGGAACACACGGGCAATAAAAAAATCCAGAAGAGGATTCACCAATACCACACAAGCAACGACAACATTCACAATCGAATTGAAAACTACACCTCAGATGGCTTGGTACTTTGGTTTTCGTCCAACAGTGAGTCTTTACAAAAGGGAAGCCTGATGGCTTATCGCGTTCAAAATGGAATCGTACATACTTGGTATGCCACAATTGAAAATCAAAATGGCTGGAAGCCAACCAAGACAAAAGGCATCTCCCTCGACATCATCAAAAGCTATTTGAGGTTCATGAACATCGAAGCAAAAGTGATCGAGCGCTTCATCGTAGCATCCAAGCGAGAACGCTATTTGACCTTGATCGCAAAGGCCAAAACCCGTCACAAATTCACCAGAGAATTGGCTCATTTCCATGACCTTGAACCTGGATTGTTTGAAGAAGTCAAGGGCGATGAACGCAAATTCATCCAAGATAGAATCGGCAAACTGGGAAATTTGGATGAATGTTATTTGATTTCCGAATCTCCCGAACTCGATCAAGCAAGAATGGGTATTGATGAAGCATTGGGAAAAGTTATTGGCTTCGGCATGGGGACGCTTATTGTATTTGGCGATGCCGTAGTGGTTTATTATGAAGGTGAATTGCGGGACAGGTGGATTAGCAGGTAGCCAAATGCAACAAGGTTGGGATTCAAAACTGCAAATGAAGATGGGAAAAATAAGATTCTTGATCAACTATGAAGCCAATCTGAAAAAGAGGCTTGAGCAGTTTCTTAAAGCGTACGAGCAGGAAATCGGATTTTCCATCCAAGGCTTGAAGATTGAGCGTTGTTTGAGGATAGAAGGTGAATTTGAAGCAACGTTTTTTGTGGAAACGGCCACCTCTGAAAAGGCAGGAAGTGTTTATGAGGTGTTAATCATGGCCAATCAACTCAGTTCCTCCAGCCATTCCGTATGGAAATTCAATGGGCCATTTGTAAATTCAGGATTGGTTTTTGGTTGCCTTTTGGACAATCGACGTGATGATCAGCCATTGAAATCGGCAAGCATTGAAATTGAAAACGAATGAATAATTCTTCCGTACATTGGCCCTCTCCAAAACAAAGCTGTCGGCCGATGAGCGGAAATATGCCTAGCATACCATTGCCTACCAGTGCAACTTTCGGCGACTGGCGTCAGACACCGCTTATTAGTCGAGAGATGCGCGCAGACGTTCCATCACTTCGCTGTGTGGCGAGACCTTTCCTGCAGCAATGTCGGCGTCCGCCTCGGCAACTTCGGCTTTTTCTTCGTCGCTGAGTTGATCGTACCAATCGTCACCTGTAGCGGCATCCAAGATCGCTTGCACCTCATCAAGGACATTCTCATCCTCGATCTCGAAGAGCCGCTGAGCCATTTCCATTTTTCTATCGGAAACTTTCATAAGGGTAAATCTACTAAAACCATGAAAGTTTTGCAATCCTGGCCGAGTGTTGGGTAGAAAGTCAACATGCCTATACGGAAGTTGACCAGCAGTTTGGGAAAAAGCGTGTCATGCTATCTTGGCATGGTCATTAGGTGTTGTTGATTCGGCAGAATATTATTTGGTTTGAGGATGTATCCTCGATCCAGCGGGGACAGGGTTGGGAATAGGCTGTTATTGTCATTTGCCCAAGAGGCCGTTCGAAAT
>JANMIM010000552.1:0-3440 GCA_031375795.1 Bacteroidota bacterium | reverse complement strand
GTCTGGGCCGATGGTTAGGTCCAGGACGCTCAGTTGATGTTGAGTAAGCTCCATGGTTGATCTCAGTTAACTTGGCCTCGCTGTGATGGGAGGCCAATCGATTTCAGGCTGCAATATCGTTAATTTTTTGCGCAAAATGATGAGGGAAGCTGCCAATTCTTGCAAAAATCGTCCGATTCAACGGCAGCTTGGAGGCTTTGCATGGGTTTTTGAAAAAAAATGGCGCGTCATGCAACCCTTGCGATTTGAAGGTGTCATTCGAACAAAGGTCATGATTCAAAAGTCACCGCTACATGATTCACAACAAGAAATGGACTCTATTGGGCATCGCTCTGCTTTCATGCAAGGTACTTGAGGCTCAAAATATTTGCCAGGAAACTGCCGTCTATTTTGACTCTGGGAAATCTCGTCTCACGGCGAACGCCATGAGGCGTCTCGACAGCCTCGTCGCACTTTGGGGCAATGGCGAAGTTCATTTGGAGTTGACGGGCCATACCGACAGCGTGATGCAGGCGGATTTCAACCAAAAACTTTCCGAGGATCGCGTCAGCACGGTGAGGAGCTACCTTGAGGCGCATACAAAGGCGAAACTGGATGCCAAGACGTTTGCCAAAAGCGAAAATGACCCCGTCGCCAACAATGGATCCGAGCTGGGCAAAGCCCAAAATCGGCGTGTCGCGCTTAAATATGTGGCTTTGAAAAATGGAAAATTGGTGATACCGTCCTCCGCAGGCGCATCCGTACATATTCCTATCTCTTCATTGGGGAGTTGTTCAGCCTGTGATACGCGATTTAGTGTCACCTATTTCCGAAGCGACCAGGAGATTCAAAGTGCGGGATATTCGATGGCTACCACGACAGGCGGGACGTTGACGACCGGAGGAATGATGACCTTCCAATCAAGCTGTTTTGATGCCAACAAGGAACCGATCGAGGTCTGTTTTCGGTATCCCAGCACTGCCCAGGATCCCGAGATGAGCGGCTGGACCATGAATCAAAAAGGGCTTTGGGAGCCATTGAAAGGGCTTTCCAACCAAAATGACACCGTTGAGGTGTGCATGCCGGCAAGTTACAAATTGATCGTATGCAACAGAGATTGCGAGTTGCGATGGGAATACTATCTTAGGGACAGTTCAAACCTGCACATCCTGCATCGCAAACTCTTCACCATTGGTCCGAAGAAAAACATACTGCTATTACAACCGGATTTGTTCTACCAACGTGACTCCCTCAAAAATGCAACCTATACAAGTCTGGCAGAGGATGAGAAGGGCAATTTGTGGTTTTGCAATCAGGAGCTTGCAGAAACCCAGGGAGAAGAGATTGCGCGTACCCTTTGCCATCGGCAACAACCCTACATTGTGAAAAAATTTCATTATCAGCCGATCCTATTTTCAGATACCATTCAGCGCTTCAAAGTTCGACGCAAGTATCAGATTGAGCAGGTCGCATATTTTCTGAAGGATGCTGATACCACGTTGGCATTTGATCGGATCGGGAAACGGAAATTTGAGGCTCCGATCCTGAAATATCCGCACACCCTACAATTCAAAAACGAAAAAGGAAAAATCAAGGCACTAAGTCCCAAACGCATCGCCTTGAAATACAAAAGGCGGAAGCAGCGCATGGTGGGCAAAGTGAAGAAATTCTAGCTATTCCTGGGGAATCTGCCTCAACGCAACCGCGGTGCCCGCTCGTCTGAATCCAAGGCCAAGCGCTCACAGGCCGGCACGAGACCAATATTCGGCCCCGCCGCTAACTTGAAGTGCATGTAATTCGTAGCCTTGCCCATGCCCATGAAGCGGCGTTCGTAGTCGGTGGTGATGCCGTTGTCGTCGTTTTTGAGGTCGGATGCGTGCAGGTCGCGGGTCTGCTCCAGGATTTGGATCGAGAAGACCTGCTTGGCATTCAGCTCTTCAAAGTGGGCCAAGGTATAGTTGAACAGGCTGATGTTGTCGGTCTTGAACCAGACATCGCCGCCCGCCGGGAGCATTTGCACATAACCTTTGAGGAATTTCTCGTTGGTCATGCGGTTTTTGCTCTGTTTCATGCGGGGAAACGGGTCGGGAAATGTGATCCATAGCCCCGCAACCTCGCCGGCCGCAAAAAAATGATTGACCCCATGGATGTCGGCCCGCAAAAAGGCGACATTCTTCAAGCCCTCCTGCAAGGCGGTCTGCGCGCCCGTCCACATGCGCACGCCCTTGAGGTCCACACCGATGTAATTGGTGTCGGGATGCCGACGTGCGAGACCCACACAGAGGTCGCCCTTGCCGCAGCCCAGCTCCAAGACGATCGGGTTTTGATTCCCGAAGTGGGCGTGCCATGTACCCGCCAGGCCTTCCTTGCCATAGATGCAATTGGGGGCCGTCGTAAATTCCTCGAGCTTCAGAAGCTTGTTTCTTCCCATGCCGCAAAGATAGGTGCTGATCCCATTGCCTACAAATGCGGTCCCTGAGCCCGTGGCCTCCGGCCGACAACGCGGATATCGACGGCACGCCTCCGGCGCAGGATCATGGAAGAAACATTCGCAGCCATCCGCCCTTTTCCCAATCGAAAAAAGAATCCCGCAAGCCCTGCAGCCTGCCACCGCCCAAACAGCCTTCCGCCCAACCACATCCACAACCCCAGAACCCAAACAATATTTGGCAAAACAACCATTTTCCAAAAATAGTGTCTGCGGTCTTTCATTCTATGGATTTGCTGTTAACTTTGCCTCGTTTTTTCCTAAGGAATCAATTTAAAGTACGAGAAATACATTATGCCTTATCTGTTCACATCCGAGTCCGTATCCGAAGGGCACCCTGACAAGATTGCCGATCAGATTTCAGACGCCATTTTGGATGCCATGCTCAAGCAGGATCCCAACTCCCGCGTCGCATGCGAGACCATGGTCACCACCGGCCTCGTGGTCGTGGCTGGCGAAGTCACCACCAAGGCTTATGTCGAGGTGCCTGAGGTCGTGCGCGAGACGATCCACCGCATCGGCTACAACCATGACGACTATCGCTTTGACGCCGACAGCTGCGGTGTCTTGGCCTCTTTTCACAGCCAATCACCCGACATCGCCCAGGGCGTGGACGAAGGCAAGGGCCTCGACCTCGACCAAGGCGCCGGCGACCAAGGCATGATGTTTGGCTACGCGACGGCAGAGACGCCCGAGTACATGCCGATGGCATTGGCATTCAGCCACCGCCTCCTCAAGGAGCTCGCCAACATTCGCAAGAATGAACTGAGCCTCATGCCTTACCTCCGCCCAGACAGCAAGGCTCAGGTCACCATCGAGTATGACGACAACGGCAAGCCGATGCGCGTGCACACGGTCGTGGTCTCCACGCAGCACGACGAATTCGTCACAGCCAAGACGCATCCCGACTTGAGCCAAGCCGACCGCGTCAAGCTCATGCTGAGCACGATCGCCAAGGACGTGAAGTCCATCC
>JANMIM010000512.1:0-2862 GCA_031375795.1 Bacteroidota bacterium | reverse complement strand
CCTGCAAAAGCGGCAACTCGACGGCATGCTGTACAGCGCCGCCAACAATCCCGCGACCGTGAAGGACGTGGTCAAGGCCCGTATCAAGGCCGAGGCCGAGCAGACCGAGAAACTCTTTGGATTCAATTTCCAACTCGACGGAAAACCCGTCACCACCAATGACATCGATGGCCTGCTCAGCAGCAGCGCCGACCTCAAGCAGCGCCACAAGGCCTGGGAGGCGAGCAAGGAAGTCGGCAAGGTGCTCAAGCCCGGCTTGGTGAACCTGCGCAACTTGCGCAACCAGACTGTGCAAGCCCTTGGCTACAGCGACTACTTCAGCTACCAAGTGAGCGACTATGGCATGAAAACCGACGAAATGACGGACCTCATGCACTCGCTCATCCGCGACGTGTGGCCCCTCTACCGCGAGCTGCATACCTATGCCCGCTATGAGCTGGCCAAAAAATACAACGTGAAGGATGTGCCCGACCTGCTGCCCGCCGATTGGCTGCCCAACCGCTGGGGTCAGGATTGGTCGGCATTGGTGGATGTCGAGGGCGTGGACCTCGACGCCGCCCTCAAGGACAAGCAAGCCGAGTGGCTCGTGAAGACCGCGGAGGAGTTTTACGTGAGCCTCGGTTTTGAGAAACTCCCCGATGTGTTTTGGGAGAAATCCAGCCTCTACCCCGTTTCGCCAGATTCGTCCTACAAGAAAAACAACCATGCAAGCGCCTGGCACCTGGACTTGGAGCGCGATGTGCGCAGCCTCATGAGCATCCTGCCCAACACGGAGTGGTACGAGACCACGCACCATGAATTGGGCCACATCTATTATTACCTCACCTACAACAATCCCAAGGTCCCCCTGCTGCTGCGCGAGGGCGCGAACCGCGGGTTTCACGAGGCATTTGGCAGCCTGATGGGCTTGGCGGCGATGCAAAAGCCTTACATGGAGCATCTGAAGCTCATCCCGGCCGACACCAAGTCAGATGAGCAGAAGACACTGCTCAAGGAGGCGCTCAATTATATTGTGTTCATGCCTTTTGGCGCGGGCGTGATGACCGATTTTGAGCACGACCTCTATGCCGGCAACTTGCCAGAAGGCGAATTCAACAAGCGATGGTGGGAGCTCGCAGCAAAATACCAAGGCATGGCGCCACCCACGGCACGTGGCGAGGAATATTGCGATGCTGCCTCCAAGACACACATCAACGACGATGCTGCGCAATATTATGACTACGCAATGTCCTATGTGCTGCTGTTCCAATTCCACGACCACATTGCCAAGAACATCCTGCACCAAGATCCCCACGCCACCAATTATTATGGCAACAAGGACATCGGGCAGTTCTTGAAGACAATGATGGGACCCGGCAGCAGCCGCGACTGGCGCGAGTTGATGCAGGAAAACCTCGGTGCACCGATGAGTGCCAAAGCCATGCTCGATTACTTCAATCCGCTGATGGATTTCTTGAAAAAGGAAAATGCGGGGAGGAAATACAGTTTGCCGGAGACGATGAATTGAAAATGAATAATTGAAAATGGAGAATGGAAAATGTCGCCCGAGCAACATTTTCCATTCTCCATTTTCAATTTTCAATTCAACGAAGGATCTACTGGGTAATGGGCCATGGCTTTGTATTTGCCGCCCATCGTTTGGAGGATCTCGGCCCAGAGGGACTCGCCGCTGCTGAAGGCAAATTTGTCGCCTTTATTGCTGAGGATCCAAGATTTCATTTCCATTTCATCCTGCAGCTGCCGTGGGCCCCATCCAGAATACCCGACAAAAAAGCGGATGTCGTCTGAATGCACGATGCCCAATCTGATCATGCGCTTGAGTTTCTCAAAATTGCCGCCCCAATACACGCCGGGAGCAATCTCGTCGCCGTCCTCGGCGAGCGACTCAATGCGGTGGATGAAGTGCAGCGAGTCACGTTGCACAGGCCCACCGAGGTAGACGGGTGCATCAAACTCGGGGAATCCATCGACGATTTCGTGGATCTTGTGGGAGATGGGCTTGTTGAGAATGAAGCCGATCGTGCCATCGTCGTTGTGCTCCGTGAGCAAGACGACCGAGCGCGCGAAATTCGGATCCCTCAGGAAGGGCTCCGAAAGCAAGATGCTGCCTTTGTTCGGGTTTTTCATATCCGTTCCAATCCTTAAAGTTCAATAGTACCAAGGATTTGTGGTAAAATCAAGGATATCCTATCGATTTGGTGGAATAATCACCGTAAATTTGCAAAGTCTGTCGGCTACACGGCGCTGTGCAACGATTTTGGAGGTTTAGGTAGCATCAGGGAAGGGACGACGGCATTGCCGAATCGATCAGACAAGGGGATCTCGGAGCCTCCTAGGGACCGCAGCTAGAGCAGTGAAAAATGGTGAGCTGGGTAATCGTTACCCGAGACTGTACATTCTCCCGTATACATTTTGGGGGAATCGGCATGAGCCGTTGTATTGTAGGAAAGGTCAAGGCATTGCGTACAGGAAGATTGAGGAGATTCAAGATGAGAAATTGGTTGGTCATAGGACTTGTGCTTGCTGCAATGGGAATGTCGGGATGCTGCAATTCGCCCAAGGAATACCACTACCCCATTCCGTCCAACGTGCTGTCGCTGAGCCCCTACAGCACAAGTTCCGCCTTTCAATTGCGCCTCTCGAGCGGCGCGATCATCAAGGTCTCGGCGGTGATCCTCGCCGCCTATGGGATCATCATCGGCGGAGCCGGACTGCTGATGCGGCGACTCCGTGCCCGGATCTTTGTGTTGATCAGCCTGGTGCTGGCCGGTCTTTTCCTCCCGGCGGCGCTGGCTTACAATTTCATCAGCGAACACGTTCCCCAGTGGCCAATGTTCACCGCGCTGTGGCTGGGGATGCCCG